>CADBOH010000001.1 GCA_902796285.1 uncultured Eubacteriales bacterium
CCCATAACTGTTCCAAGATATTCATCTGGAACTTCAACTGAAACTTTCATGATAGGCTCTAAGATAACAGGGTCTGCTTTCTTAGCACCATCTTGGAATGCCATTGATCCAGCAATTTTGAAGGCCATTTCTGAAGAGTCGACTTCGTGGTATGATCCATCAACAAGAGTAACTCTAAAGTCAACTGTTTCATATCCAGCAAGCACACCGTTCATGCGGGCTTCTTGAATACCATTGTTGATTGGTTGGATATATTCTTTTGGAACTGATCCACCAACTGTCTTATCGATAAATTCATATCCTGATCCAGCTGGAAGTGGTTCAAGATCAATAATACAGTGACCATATTGACCTTTACCACCAGACTGACGAATAAATTTACCCTCGGCTCTAACGGCTTTCTTAATTGCTTCACGGTATGATACTTGTGGTTTACCAACAGTTGCTTCAACTTTAAATTCACGAAGAAGTCTATCAACGATAATTTCAAGGTGAAGTTCGCCCATACCAGCAATTAAAGTTTGTCCTGTTTCTTGGTTTGTTGAAACACGGAATGTTGGGTCTTCTCTCATAAGTTTTGCAAGAGCAAGAGCCATTTTTTCTTGCATATCTTTTGTTTTTGGTTCGATAGCAAGTTGAATAACAGGTTCTGGGAAGTTCATGCTTTCAAGTTGGATTGGGTGTTTTTCATCACAAAGAGTTTGTCCTGTGATTGTATCTTTAAGTCCAACGATAGCTGCAATATCACCAGCGCCTACTTCTGTAATTTCTTGACGAGTGTTTGCGTGCATACGGATAAGACGACCAACTCTTTCAGTTTTGCCTGTATTTGAGTTGTAAACATAACTTCCAGCAGTGAGTTTACCACTATAAACACGGAAGAATGTAAGTCCACCAACAAATGGGTCTGTCATAATTTTGAATGCAAGACCTGCAAGTGGAGCATTTTCGTCAGGAGCTCTAGTTTCCTCTTCTCCTGTATCTGGGTTGATACCAGTAATATGAGCAATGTCAAGTGGGCTTGGCAAATACTCAACCATAGCATCAAGAAGCATTTGAACACCTTTGTTCTTGTATGAAGATCCACAAAGAACAGGTGTGAAAGCTTTTGAAATTGTTCCCTTTCTAATTGCCTTTTTAAGTTCGTCGATTGAGATTTCTTCTCCTTCGAAATATCTTTCAAGAAGAGCATCATCAGTTTCAACAACCATCTCAACCATCTTAGCTCTAAGCTCTTCGGCTTTTGCTTTGAGTTCGGCAGGGATTTCAGTGATTTCGATTTCTTTTCCCAAATCATCTTTATAGATTTCAGCCTTCATAGTCAAAAGATCAATAATTCCTTTGAATGTTTCAGCCTCACCTATTGGCATTTGAATTGCAAGTGCCTTAGTTTTAAGTCTTCTTTCAATTGATTCAAGGCAAGCAAAAAAGTCTGCAGCATCTCTATCCATTTTGTTAACATAGATGATTGTTGGAACTTTGTATTTTGTTGCTTGACGCCAAACTGTTTCAGTTTGAGGTTGAACCTTGTCACGTGCAGAAAGAACAAGAACAGCTCCATCAAGAACCTTAAGTGAACGTTCAACTTCTACAGTAAAGTCAACGTGTCCTGGGGTATCGATGATGTTGATTTTATGGTTTTTCCATGTACAAGTTGTGCAGGCAGAAGTAATTGTAATACCTCTTTCTTGCTCTTGTTCCATCCAGTCCATGGTTGCTTGACCATCGTGAACTTCACCGATTTTGTGGCTCTTACCTGTATAGAAAAGAATTCTTTCAGTTGTGGTAGTTTTACCAGCATCGATGTGGGCCATGATACCGATATTTCTAGTTAATTCTAGATTATTAGCCATAATTTTTCTCCTATTTAAATTTATAACCTTTTTAAAGTGTGGTTATTCACACTAATTGTCGACACTTTATATTAAATTTTGGTTGTGCCCACAATATTTTATCACTTAAAGTGAGCAAATACTTTTTCTTATAGATAATTCCCTTTTATTTTGCAATGAAAAATTTTGAACAGGAAGGGCTTGGCCCGGTTTGAAATTTTTCTTGCTTCCCTTTTAGATGAAATTTGCCCAGCGGAAAATTTCTTCGAGGCGGAAAAGGGCCTGTGGGAAAAACCAGAATTTAGCTGTTAGCAATTTATTTGCGTGTCAGCGTCAAAATTTTGGTTGTGCCCACAATATTTTACCACTTAAAGTGAGCAAATGCTTTGTTTGCTTCAGCCATTCTGTGCATTTCATCTCTTCTCTTAATTGAAGCACCAGTTGAGTTGTATGCATCCATGATTTCTCCAGCAAGTTTTGCATCCATTCCTCTTTCACCAGTTCTTTTTCTAGCAAATGAAACCATCCAACGAATAGCAAGTGTTTGTCTTCTATCTGGTCTAATTTCCATTGGAACTTGGTAAGTAGCACCACCAACTCTTCTTGATTTTGTTTCAAGAACAGGTTTTACGTTTTCAAGAGCAGTCTCAAAAACTTCAAGTGGCTCCATTCCCATTTTCTCTTTTACAGTGTCAAAAGCACCATAAACAATTCTTTGAGCAAGGCCTTTCTTTCCAGAAAGCATAACTTGATTGATAAGTTTAGTTACAACTTTGCTCTTGTAAATTGGATCAGGAAGAACATCTCTTTTAACAGCACTATTTCTTCTTGGCATTTTATTATTCTCCTTTTATAATTTTCGATTTATTTTACTTTGTTTTCTTTGGGCGCTTTGCACCATACTTAGAACGACTTTGCTTTCTGTTTTGAACACCAGCAGTATCAAGAGTTCCACGGATAATGTGATATCTTACACCAGGCAAGTCCTTAACTCTTCCGCCTCTTACAAGAACAACACTGTGCTCTTGAAGGTTGTGTCCTACACCAGGAATATAGCAAGTTCCTTCAGTTCCGTTAGAAAGTTTAACTCTGGCAATTTTACGAAGAGCTGAGTTAGGCTTCTTTGGTGTAGCTGTTCTTACTGAAAGGCAAACACCACGTTTTTGAGGATTTTCTTCAAGAAGTGGAGCTTTTGACTTCTTCTCGAAAGTTTCTCTTCCTTTTCTAACTAATTGGTTTATTGTAGGCATTCTGTTTTCCCCTTTTAACTCGGCCCAGCCGAGATATTTATGCTTGTCGATAAAAAACACGACAACTAGGTTGTCGTGCGTGAAAAATGCTTATTAACTTGTAAAACATGAACCAGCACGATTGCACAAGTGTGCAACTCCACTTTTACAAAGTGAATCGGCGAATAATCACCTGCGGTTTGTTTCTACTTTATCCCTTTTAGGATCAAAGCATTGCCTCCGACAACGAAGCATACGTGCATTATTATAATAAATAAATAAATGTTTGTCAAGCATTTTTCAATAAAAAAAGTTGCTGTATTTCGAGCAACTTTATTTTTTAAAATTCTTTATCAAAATCATTGACTCTTCTTCGAGCTTGTCTTTTTCTCACATCTTCTTTTACATCATTTGTAATTTGTTTTAAAACACGTCCAAATGCTAACATACCTGTTACCGGCATTGACAATACCCTGCCAGTTGATTTTAGTATTTCTTTTCGTTTTGCGCGGCTCATTTGTTTTTTAATTTGTTTTTCCCTTGCTGCTTCTTCCTGTTCCTTTTGTTTTCGAGCCTTTTCTTCTTCAACTGCAACGCCAATCTGTTCCCCTTCTTCAATTTTTTCATCATAAGTTTCCATGCCAAAATATGCGATTGCCTTTGTAGTTAACTCACTTACTTTTTGCTCATTAAAAACAACACCCTCAGTCAATAAGGCTTCAACTATGCCGTTTTTCAGTTCAACTTCTTTCTCATTTAAATTTTCTTTTTCAGAAATAATTTCAAAGGAAGTCAGTAATGTGCAAATTTTATTGATCAATTTTTCATCAAGCGCATCATATCTTTCATCACTATCTCTTCCTCTCATTTCCTTAATATTATCAACAAATATCAAGTCTCTTCTAACCAACTTGTAATTATCAAACTTCTTTGCCAAAAAATCTTTTTTTGATAGATAGCTTAATGAAATTGAAGACTTTTCTTCGGCGTACCAACCGAACCCATGAATTTCAAGCAAAAATCTACCAGCTCTTACTGTTCTATCCTCCATACCCATCTCCTTTTTCCTTATTATAGCCTATTTGTGATAATTTGTCAATAGAAAAAAAGAGGAATAACTCCTCTTCCTTTTTATTTCTTATTTTTTCTAAGTTTTTCAATCCATGGTGGAACATTTGTTGTTTTAACTTCAACTCTTGAAGATGTGAGATCGTTATTGCCTTCCCCATTATTTGCAAAAATTGAAACTTCTGGATGAGCTGGCTCCTCTTTTTCTTTTTGAGTATTTGCTTGCATTGCATAGTTTGAGAACATGCTTCTTGGATTATATTCCCCTCTGCCCATGTTGCCAATTGCACGAGCATTTGCCATTTCCTGAGCCTTCTTTTCTTCCTCTTGTTTTTTAGGATCATTAGGATTTTGGAAACCAGTTGCAATCAATGTGATTTCAACTTCATCATGCATATTTTCATCAATGCTTGTACCTAAAATAATGTTGCAGTCAGCATCAACAACTTCTCTAACAAGAGCAGCAGCTTCACTGATATCATCTTGAGTAAGGTCATTTCCACCTTTGATATTAATCAAAATTCCTGTAGCACCTTCAATAGTTGTTTCAAGAAGTGGGCTTGCAACTGCTTGTTTAACGGCTTCAAGTGCCTTATTATCACCAGCACCATAACCAATACCCATGTGAGCAAGGCCTTTGTCTTGCATAATAGTTGTAACATCGGCAAAGTCAAGGTTGATAAGTCCTGGGAATACAATAAGGTCAGAAATTCCTTGAACGCCTTGTCTTAAAACATCATCAGCAAATCTAAATGATTCAATAAGTGGAGTTTTTGGTGGAACAATTTGAAGGAGTTTTTCATTTGGAATAACAACAAGCGCATCAACGTACTTTCTAAGTTTTTCAAGTCCTTCTTCAGCGTTCTTTTGTCTAACTGGGCCTTCAAAAGAGAATGGCTTTGTTATAACTGCAATAGTTAAAATGCCAAGTTCCTTTGCAATTTGAGCAATAACAGGAGCAGCACCTGTTCCAGTTCCGCCACCCATACCAGCTGTAATAAATACAAGGTTTGCATCTTTAAGCATCTCTGTAAGAGAAGTTTTGCTTTCTTCTGCAGCCTTTTGACCAATTTCAGGTTTTGCGCCAGCACCTCTACCACCAGTAAGTCTTTCACCAATTTGAAGTCTAGTTGGTGCCTTTGATAATAAAAGAGTTTGTTGATCTGTGTTTACGGCAATAAACTCAGCCGAACAAACACCAGCTTCAATCATACGGTTTACAGCGTTGTTTCCGCCGCCACCTACACCGATAACCTTAATTTTAGTTGCAGATGTATTGAAATTGTTATCCATATTTATCTCCTTAATGTATTATTAGCCTCATTGTAATACTTTTTTTTCAAATTTGCAATCATTTTTTAAAAATTTTTTTGAAAAAATGAATATTTATAAATTTTTTTGCATAATTTTAAAATCTATTTTCACAGTTAAGCATAATTTTTGTGCTTATTCACATGATTTTAACGCTTCATTTAATACCGAATAAACAGAAGCAAGTTCTGGCTTGTTTTTGCCAGGAAGGTTTGGAACACCATAATTAACATTTCTTCCAAGGCATTTTGCAAGATAGTCTCTGCCACCTTTAATTTTGCTTATCCCAGCACCTGTTAAGTATACAGGAAGATATGCAACATATTCTTTTGTCCACATTTGTGCACATTTTGCAATAACCTGCGCAAGCTCATCTATTCTATAATTTGCAACCTCATTGGCTTCTGCAAGTGGTATCTTAATTGTTTTACCTACATCGGATGTAAGTTCATAATAATCATTTGGTCTTGGTTTTACAGATAACACTATTTGTTTTTTAAGTTTTTCAGCCTCATTTAACGATAGTCCAAGTGCTTCTGACAGGTCGTTTGTTATAAATCCTCCCCCTCTTGAAAATGATGTAAGCCCAACAAGCCCATCCCCTTTTACAAAGGCAATACTTGCAGTCAAGTCACCAACATCCACAAGAAGTGATAGATCTTCACGTTTTTCTCTTGGTATAACATATAATGCTTGTGCAAGCATATCTGAAATATATTCAACACTTGTAAAGTTAAAGCCCGCTAGGATGCCATTAAACAAATCTATATATGCTTTGTTTGCATAAATAATAGAAATTTTTGCTGATAAAGTTAAAGCATTTTCTCCTATTGGCGCATTTGTTATTCTTCCATCATCAAGGCAGAAGTTTATAGCGCTAACAGACACAACTTCAACATCGGCGCTCTTTGCTTTTTCGCCTGCCGTGTAGAAAAGTGAATCAACATCTGATTTTCTTACTTTTCTTCTGTCACCAAGATGAACTGTCAAATCAGTTGTTCTTGCAGAAGAAAACTCAGCTGGAACACTAACATAAACCTTGCCCACCTTCTTTATTGAAATATCAAGTTCGGTAAAAATTTGCTCAAAAATGCCAGAAAGCTTTTCTTCATCCAAAAACCTTCCTTCATAAAAGCCGTCGTATTCAACAACCTTTTCACCCTTAATTTTAAAAGTATTATTAATACCTTTGCCTGCAAACATTGCTCTGATTTTTGAAGAGCCAACATCTATTACAAGCACATAATCATTTTTACCCATATTTTCGCCCTATCACAATAATAATGTAATCTAAGTTCATTTTAAACTAAATAAAATGATTTGTCAATCAATATAAATAAATATAACAAAATTTGTCGCATTTTGCAATTAATTGCATAGCTATTGACAAGGGCAAACAAATTGTGGTATAATATACACGGTTCACAAAAGGAGGACACTATGGGTTTAATAAACTCTGGTATTGATATGATTAAGCAATACAACAAAATTGCGATTATCTGTCACACAGTACCAGATACCGATGCAATCGCATCATTAATAGCTCTAAAAAAATTAATCAAACAAAACACCCCAGAGGAAGTTTTGGTTAATAAGCAAATCGACCTCTTTGTTGATGCTGAAGAGGTAAATGAACTTGATGCAGCTATGATTAAAGGAATTGAACATAACGTTCAAAATTGTGACAATTACGACTTGGCGGTAAGCGTTGACTGTGCTGCTGCAAATAGAATGGGAAAATATGAACAACTATTTAATAATGCAAAGCACACAATTAACATCGACCACCACGCAACAAACACAAAGTTTGGTGAAATAAACTTAGTTATCAAAGCTTCTTCAACCTGCGAAGCGCTCTACATTATGGCAAAGGTTAGAAATTTAAAAATTTCAGATGAAGTTTGCAATTTGATTTACTCAGGTATTATCACCGATACTAACAACCTTACACAAGGCACAATTACAAAATTAACACATAAAACTATTACTGAGATGGTTGAACGAAATATCAACACACAAGCAATACATGAACATTTCTTTAAAAACAACACAAAATCAAAAACATTTTTATTGCAAAAAGCTTTAAGCACAATGAAATTTGTTGCTAAAGATAAAATTGTGTTTATGAAAATTACAAGCAAAGACATGCATGATTGTGAGGCAACTTTTGACGATACTCTTGGTATAATTAACCATGGTATTGACATTAAGGGTGTTGAAATTGCGATTCTTGCTATCAAAAAAGATGAAAATACATACTATGTGAGCCTAAGAAGCAAGAATAACACAAAAGTTGATGAGCTTGCCAAAAAATTTGGTGGTGGCGGACACGACCAAGTAGCAGCTTTTCAATATAACGGAACACTGCAAGATTTGCAGAGAGAAGTAATTCAAGCTTCAAAAGAAGAACTCGGTCAACATCAAACAGATGAAAACACAGTAGACGGCCTATTCTTCGGCGATGAAGACGGCGAAAGCTATGTTGTGACTGACGAAGAAAATGAATAAAAAAGAGGAGAAACTTTCTCCTTTTTTTAATTTGGAATTATATCAAAATAACAATCATTTTCTTGATGAGCGGTATAATCATAAAAGTTGTTTATTTCAATAACAGAATCAAGCAATATTTCTTCGGTTAATGTTATTGTTGTGCCGTCTTTAAGTTTTATATCCTTTCCAATAAAGTTGAATACTTGTGAATAAACATCAATAAATAGTTTTGTTTTTCCCGCAAGCCCTCTTTCACAATTTTTTATTTTGTAGGTCTGTCCATCAAACAATTTAAGTTCGGCTGAAAGAGTTTCTTTTTTGTAAACTTCATCCAATTCCAAAGAAAAGTTAATCTCTTTTATAATCGCCCTCTGTTCGCTAATTGTGCGATTGTTTTGATAAAGTTTTTCATAAATGTCAACAAAGTTTTTTACAGGTAATTTATCGCAAACAGCATAGTTGCCATCTTTAATAATTGCGCCACCCACCAAAATTGCATTATCTTGTTCTGAAACAAAACTGTCGGTTATTCTCAAAATTTTAAATTCATTATCACAAATATAATATAACCCATCATGTTCAAAAGCGTATATTTCACTTCTTTCAACAATATGCAAAACAAGTTTTGATGGAAAAACCGTTTCGATATTTACAACTTTGATATATGGATATTTTCTTTCAAGATTATTTTTAAATTTACTTTTCTTTTGAAAAAATACAGAGCCGCCCTGTTTAATGCCAGAATTTTCAACTATTTCTTGTTGAGTAGCCGTTAAATTTAATGTGCTTGATTTGTAATCAACCTCAATCTTTCTAACGGCAAATAAGGTAAATGAAAACAAAACAATAAGGGCAATAAGCCCAACAATAACACTGCTAACAATAATAATAATTTTACTTTTTTTGCTTAAATTTTTCATTACAATGTAATTTTACAATATTTTTTTGTTTTAATCAAGTAAAAAATAAAAACATACTTTAAAAATAAAAAAGAGCATAGTTGCTCTTTAATTTTTTATCCTCTTTATCTCACCACCAAGCAAAGATAACTTTTCTTCTATTTTGTAATATCCCCTATCTATTAAGTCAACTCTATCTATTGTTGTATAGCCCTCGGCAACGAGGCCGGCAAGTATTAAACTTGCTCCTCCTCTTAAATCTGTCGCACTAACATCCGCTCCATATAGTTTTTTCTTGCCATTAACAATGCCAATGCCATTTTTAAACCTAATATCTGCACCAAGTTTAATAAGCTCACTTACATGCTTAAATCTTGACTCAAACAAGTTTTCACAAATAAGGCTATACCCCTTTGATATAGAAGCAAGTGCCATCATTTGTGCTTGCAAGTCAGTTGGAAAGCCTGGATAAACAGCAGTTTCAATTTCTCCAAACGAAAG
>CADBOH010000002.1 GCA_902796285.1 uncultured Eubacteriales bacterium
GACAGGTGGTGCATGGTTGTCGTCAGCTCGTGTCGTGAGATGTTGGGTTAAGTCCCGCAACGAGCGCAACCCTTGTCACTAGTTACCAGCAGTAAGATGGGGACTCTAGTGAGACTGCCGTAGGTAATACGGAGGAAGGTGGGGATGACGTCAAATCATCATGCCTCTTACGTTTTGGGCTACAAGCGTGCTACAATGGGTAAAACAAAGAGAAGCGAGACCGGAAGGTGGAGCAAACCTCAAAAAATTACTCTCAATTCAGACTGAGGGCTGAAACTCGCCCACACGAAGCCGAAGTTGCTAGTAATCCCGAATCAGAATGTCGGGGTGAATGCGTTCCCGGGTCTTGTACACACCGCCTGTCAAGCCATGAGAGCTGAGGGGACCCAAAGTCGGTGAGCTAACCCGCAAGGGAGGCAGCCGCCTAAGGTAAAATCAGTGATTGGGGTTAAGTCATAACAAGGTAGCGGTATCAGAAGGTGCCGCTGGATCACCTCCTTTTAAAGAGAAAGACAGTCGATAAGGTTGAGATAGCTCAACTGAAAAAGTATACAAGTGTCACAAAGACACACCGTGCAAGATAACTTAAAGATTCATATATATGTTTAATTAAAAAATGACTAGGTTTTTACCTAGTCTTTTTTTTGCATTTATCATGCGACTTTATTTGCTTTATAAAACAATTTTTCGGCAAGATTTAACTTTGCTCTTTTTATTATAATGGTTTAAAATTAGGTAAAGGAGAAAGGGGTGAAAATAACAATTGAAGAAACGCTTTTTGTGTGTGTCATATTAAATTTTTTTATCATTAAGGTTTCTGGTTTTATTTTAAAAGAAGAGGCGCAGAATGGAATTTTGTCATCCTTGTTAGGTGGAGAAATTTCGATTTTGGCTCCTAGATTATTTTCATTTTGGGCAGGCAAAATTTTGGTAATTTTGTTGACATTATGCATAATTACGCTAATTTCGTTTAAAATTTCATCTTTTTTTGATTTTTTTCGAGATTTTTTTGTAATTTTGGCATCCACATTTGTTTTTGGCGGTGGGGTACTTGCCGTGCAAAATATTGTTGGATCATTCCCTATTTTTATAGTTAGCGTAGTTGGCGGAGTGATTTATCTAGCATTGTTTATTACATTAAAGTCAGTTCAACATAAAAACAGAATAAATGGATTTTGTTATGAGGTTAGCCTTAAAGATAATGGCAATGAAGTAATAGAGGAAGGATTTTTAGATAGCGGGAATATGCTTTATGATAGCATCACAAAAAAGCCTGTAATACTTGTGAGCTATGAGGTATTTCACAAATTATATAAAGACATATCTTTTTCATCAGTCATCGCAAAAACATTTGATAAATGTTCTATCAAAAATGGGCATTACATAAAAATAAATAGTATAGGAAGTGGGACAAGCATGTTGGTTTTTACTGTTGATGAGGTTTTAATTGGAAAAAACAAAAGATATAAAGATGCAATGGTTGGTCTTTCTCTCTCTGGATTTGAAAAAAGTTTTGGTAAAAATGTGCTTTTGCATAGTGATTTGGTTTAAAAGGAGTGAATTATGAAAAGTTTGTGGTTTAGGATTAGAGAGTTTTTGTATAATCTTTTTCATAAAAAGAGGCAATTTGATGTAAAAAATATAGTTTGTTACATATGTGGTAACGAAGAGTTTTTGCCCCCACTTGAAATTGAAGAAGAAAATGATCTTTTGATAAAAAAAGAGATGGGGGATGAAAGAGCTACACAGAAACTTATTGAGCACAATTTGAGACTGGTTGCATATATTGCGAAAAAATTTGAAAACACAAACATTGAATTTGAAGATCTCATTTCAACTGGCGCGATAGGTTTAATTAAAGCGGTGAGAACCTTTAAAGTAGACAAAAATATAAGACTTGCAACTTATGCATCAAGATGTATTGAAAACGAGATACTTATGCAGATAAGAAAAAGCACTAAACTAAAAAATGATATCAGCCTTGATAAACCACTTTGTGAGGATTATGATGGCAATCAACTTGTTTTATCTGACATATTGCCAAGTGATGAGGATGTAGAAGAACAGACAGTCGATGAGCCGGCAGATAGACAAATGATCAATGAACTTATCTCAAAGCTTAACCATAGAGAAAGAGAAATTATGATACTTCGTTATGGCCTCATGGGGCACGAAGAACTCACGCAAAGAGAGGTTGCCTTAAAACTTGGGATAAGTCAAAGTTACATTTCAAGACTTGAAAAAAGAATACTAAATGATATGAAGTTGCAACTTCAAAAAGTTATGTAATTTTGTTAAAAATCGATAAAAATGGCAAAAAATGGCCGTTTTTTTGTTTT
The DNA here is from genome assembly GCA_902796285.1 of uncultured Eubacteriales bacterium. Taxonomy (GTDB): domain Bacteria; phylum Bacillota; class Clostridia; order Christensenellales; family UBA1242; genus Caccovivens. The sequence continues at coordinate 2,340 of CADBOH010000002.1, forward strand.
TTTGTTGTTTTTTGCATTAAATGAATAAAAATATCAGCGCTTGCGGAAGATATTATGACAAGGAGGAAGAAATGTCTTCACGAGTTGTAATTGCGGGCGTTGATACTTCAAAATTGCCCAAACTTAACAATGATGATATGGTAGAACTGATGAGGCGACTAAAGAGAGGCGACGAAAAAGCCAGAGAATATTTTGTTGTTGCCAATCTTAGACTTGTTTTGTCTGTTGTGCACAGGTTTGGCGCAAGAGGTGACAAGGCGGACGACATGTTTCAAGTTGGGTGCGTTGGGCTTATGAAAGCGATTGATAATTTTAATGAAAACTTAAATGTGAAGTTTTCAACATATGCAGTTCCAATGATTATTGGTGAGATAAGAAGATATTTGCGAGACAATAACTCGGTTAGAGTGTCGCGGTCACTTCGTGATATTGCATATAGAGCATTGCAGGCAAGAGAGGAGCTTTCAAAAACATCTTTTTCAGAGCCCACAATTGATGAAATTGCAAGTGCCATTGATGTTGCACCAAGGATGGTTACTTTTGCGCTTGATGCCATAAGTGATACAGTTTCACTGAGTGAGCCGGTCTACACGGATGGAAGCGATAATATTCATCTTCTTGATCAAATAGCAGATACCAAGAACACAGATGAAAACATATTTGAAAATCTTTCAATTAAAGATGCAATAAAAACACTTTCAGATAGAGAAAGAGAAATCCTTTTAATGAGATATTACACAGGTAAAACTCAAACTGAGGTGAGTGAAGAAATTGGTATTAGTCAAGCGCAGGTTTCAAGACTTGAAAAAAACGCACTCAAAGTCATTAAAGATTTTTTGGTTTAAAATGAGAAAATTTTTCTCATTTTTTTATCATTTGTTAAAGTGGAAGCAAAAATACTATTGCTTGCTAATGGTGTAAATTTTTTTTAATTTATCATCAATTTTTTTGCTGTATTTAAGCAAAAGTGATATATTAATTATAAGAGGATAGTATGTCGCAAATAATTTATCAAGTAAATCAAAGACCACCTTTTGGAAAGAATATCGTGTTTGCACTTCAACAAGTTATGGCAATAATTACTGCCACAATGCTTGTGCCATTGCTTGCAGATGCAACAGGGACTTATTTAAGTCAATCAGCGGCCTTGATAGGCGCAGGGGTTGGAACAATAATTTATTTATTGTTAACCAAATTTAAAAGCCCTGTATTCTTGGGGAGTTCTTTTACATTTATCTTTCCAATATCAAGCGCCATCACGTTTGGTTATTTGGGTATTTTTCTTGGCTCGCTGTTTGCTGGTCTTGTTTATGTGATTCTTGCAATTATTATCAAATTTGTTGGCAGCAATTGGATTAACAAACTTATGCCACCAATAATCATTGGGCCGGTAGTTGCACTGATTGGGTTTAACCTTGCCACCTCTGCTATAAAAGATATGATGACAACTGCAACTTCTGAATATAACATTGTTGCAATCTTGGTTGGGTTATTCACTTTTTTGGTTACAGTTATTGTTTCTACAAAAGGAAAGAAATCATTTAAAATGTTTCCTTTTATAATTGGTATAGCCTCTGGGTACCTACTTGCGGTGGTGCTTACGTTAATTGGAAATGCAGCGGGCGTTGAAGCGATGCAGCTAATTGACTTTTCGGTATTTAAAAAAGTTGCAAATTTCAGCAACTGGTTACCAAACTTTCTTTTTGTTGGGCTGTTTAATGAAGGGGCAGACAAAATCACTTCGTTTGGAGATATTGTTACAATATTTTTGGCATTTGCGCCGATAGCGCTTGTTTCTTTTGCTGAGCACGTGGCCGATCATAAAAACATTGGCTCAATTGTTGATCGGGATTTACTTGAAAATCCAGGGCTTCATAGAACACTTTTGGGAGATGGGATTAGCACATTTGTTGGTGGTTTTATAGGCGGCTGCCCAACTACAACTTATGGTGAATCTATTGGCTGCATAGCGCTCTCAAAAAATGCATCAACTTGGACAATTTTTACCGCATCAATAATGTGCGTAATCCTTGCATTTTTCTATCCATTTGTTGTTTTTGCTGAATCCATACCAGGTTGTGTGGTGGGTGGAATTTGTGTTGCACTTTACGGATTTATTTCTGTTTCGGGTTTAAAAATGATGAAAAATATTGACCTTGATGATTCAAGATCACTATTTGTTGTTGCAGCAATATTTATTTGTGGCATTGGAGGTCTTGAAATTCGAATTGGCAGCGTGGTTATATCAAGCCTTGCTTGTGCTTTGGTTGTTGGCATAATCACAAATCTTTTGCTTATGCCATGGAAGAAAAAAGAAAAAGAGGTGGCGCAGGTAGATGTAACTAAAAATATTGAAGATATTCCAATTGACGATCAAGATAAACAAAACACTTTGATTGAAGTAAATGAAAACGAAATAAATGAAATTGAAGATGTTGACAAAAAGGAATGATATTTTTCCTTGGGAATGAAAACAAAAAAGTGAGCAATTTTGAAATAAACCATTTGCATATTTTGTCAAATGTTGACATATAGTATCGTGTGGAAAGTTCATTTTTAGAATTAAGGTGTAAAGAAGTTGTTAATGTTATTGATGGAAAAAGGCTTGGGCACATTGTTGATGTGGCGTTTGACTTATGTTCTGCGCGCCTACTCGGGTTGATTGTGCCAGGCGAAAAAACTGGATGGAATATTTTTAAAAGTGCTAATCAACTTTTTATACCATTTGGATGCATATCGAAAATTGGGGAAGATACAATTTTGGTGGAGCTTCCGCCCCAGGGTGCGCCGGTGAATCCATATATTCTAACTCAGGGCAAAAAATAAAAAAGCAGTGAAATTTCACTGCTTTTTACATATCTTCAAGAAGTTTTTTAAATGCATCTAAATCTTTAAAATGACGATAAACTGATGCGAAACGAACATATGCAACTTCATCGAGTTTTTTAAGAGCATTCATAACCATTTCACCAAGTTCAGCCGAACGGATTTCTTGGAGAAGTCTGTTTTGAATATTCTTTTCAATACCTGTTACTATTTGATCAATTTGAGCCGCGGTGACAGGTCTCTTTTCACATGCTTTGATGATACCTGCTTTGATCTTGTCCCTATTAAAAGATTGTCTTGATCCATCATTTTTGATTACCAAAATAGGTGTTGTTTCGATTGTTTCATAAGTTGTAAATCTTCTGCCGCAAGCAGTGCACTCTCTTCTTCTACGAATTGCGTTGTTTTCATCGCTATTTCTTGAATCTAAAACTCTATTTTCTTCGCTTCCGCAATAAATACATTTCATAATTTATCTCCTAACACTAAATATAGCATAGTTTAAGTTTTTTTTCAAACAAAAATACAACATTTGCAAAATTTGTCATATAACTAGTTCTGCAAAAATAAATTACATTATGAAAAATTTACTTGAAATAAAACTGGGTACTTATGCCTATATCGATGGGATATCAAATCTTGCATCAACGAAAATAAAACGAAGGCTACTTGATCTTGGTTTTACTAAGGGACAAAAGGTGAGATGCGTGCACAAGTCGATGCTTGGCAAGGATTTTCTGCTTGAATTAAGACATTTTACGCTCTCGCTACGTGGAGAGATTGTAAAGTATATTTTAGTTAAATCAGTAGGTGAAAAATGATACAAGCTAATCTAGTGGGGAATCCCAACACTGGCAAGACAACTCTCTTTAATAGCTTGACCTCATCAAACGAGCATGTAGGCAATTGGCATGGGGTTACCGTTGAAGAAAAGGCAAAAGTCTATAAGTTTAATAGTCAAGAAATAAGGTTGGTGGATCTGCCCGGGATTTATTCACTTAGTCCACTAAGTTATGAGGAGGAAGTCGCCACCAGATATATTTTAAAAGATAAAACAACACCTATTATCAACATTTGTGATGCGAGCAATTTGGAGAGAAATCTTTATCTTACACTTGGACTTATGGAACTTGGTTGCCCCATTATTTTGGTAATAAATCAAATAGATAAAAGGCCTAATTGTAAAATCAACGTATCCAAACTTTCTAGCATGCTTGGGATAAAAGTAATCCTTTTAAATGCCAGTGATAAAAAGGCGGTTAGCGAGATCAATAGCCAACTTTTAAAATTAAAAAATAATGGAGAGGTTGAGTATAATTTGCCCTATATCAAAGAGATTGATTTTTCATGTTTGCCAAGCAACTTAATGTCTGCTTCAATTTTTGAAAAGATTAAGTATTTGGAAGATGATGAGTATATAAAAAATAGGCTTGCTATCAGCGAGACGGCCGGGCGCGCCGAGGAAGTGGCGGTTGCGAGATATGATTATATAGATAAAGTCATTAAGGCTTGTTGCAGTGAAAAAGTTGGGGTGTATGGACGCAGCAAGTTAGATAAAATACTACTTAATAGGTTTTTAGTTATTCCAATATTTTTATGCTTTATGGCTCTTGCGTTTTATCTTACATTTTTCTCTGTTGGTAAGTGGCTTAGTGAAGGCTTAAATTATTTGCTTGATAGATTTGTTGGCGGCCCGCTAACAAACTTAGCTGTAAGACACTTTGGGGAGGGAGCATGGATAGTAGGGCTGATTAAGGTTGCACTAGTTGGCGGCGTGGGTTCGCTTCTTTCCTTTTTGCCTCAGGTGGCGATGCTGTTTTTCTTTTTATCTCTCTTAGAAGACAGTGGTTACCTGGCGCGAGTTGCATTTGCAACTGATGATATTTTGGGCAAGGTTGGCCTTTCTGGCAAAAGCATATATACACTGCTTATGGGCTTTGGATGTTCAACAACCGCCATACTTACAGCGCGAAATATGGAAGATAAGAATTCCAAGATTAAAACTTCATTGCTTGCGCCATATATGAGTTGTTCGGCCAAGTTTCCTATATATGCAGTTATTGGTGGAGCATTTTTCGGAGCGAATAACATCTTTGTTATAATGGGACTTTATCTGCTTGGAATAGTCGTGGCGGTGACGCTTTCTTATCTTTTTGAAAAAAGTGTTTTAAAATCAAAAGAACAATCATTTATACTTGAGTTTCCACCTTATCGCATGATAAGCGGGAAGCGAACAATTAAAATTTTGTGGCAAAACATAAAGCTTTTTGTTGTTAGGGTGGGATCACTAATTTTTGCCATGAATATAATTGTTTGGCTACTTTCAAATTTCTCTTTCACCTTTGGGTATGTTGGAAATGGCGGTGGTAGCATGTTAGAGAAAATGGGCAAGGTGATAGCACCAGTTTTTGCACCCATTGGATTTAATAACTGGGGACTTGTTTCTGCCCTAATTGCAGGGCTTGTAGCAAAAGAGGTTGTTGTAAGCTCTATTGCAATGTTTAACGGCATTGAGGGGGCAAGTTTAGATATTCAAAAAAGCTTACTTTCGTCATCAAGTGTTGTGTTTTTCGCGGGGCCATGCAGTGCTATATCTTTTCTTGTTTTTGCTCTGCTTTATTCACCATGTCTTGCATCTATATCTGTGCTTTCCAAAGAAATTGGCAAAAAGTGGACATTTATTGGTGTTATAGTTCAATTGCTAGTTGCATATATTTTATCTTTTGTTGTTTACAATTTTTCAAGGCTTGCTTTGCTGATTGGTTGGGGCAGAGTCATAATTGCAATATGCACTTTTGCAGCGATTGTATTGGCGCTGGTAGTTCTAGTTATGCACATAAAGCGCGGGAAAAGTTGCCCTTACCGTGACACATGCTCAAAAAGATGTAAGAAAAAGTAACACAATGCAACAAAGAGGAATACAAAATAATATGGAAAAACAAAAAGAAAGTGGTAAATTTAAAATATATTGTATCAAAGCGCCAAAGTGGCTAAGTTTTCTTTTAAAGAGACTGATCAAGAGCAAAGAATAAACAGCATAACAACAAATATAGGCGCAACTTTTTTGCGTCATATTCTTGATAAAAAAACTAGGCAGGGTGCCTAGTTTTTTGTATAAAAAAGCAAGGGAAAGCCCTTGCTAAAATTATGCTTTCTTTGCTGTTTTGATACATTTTGTGCAAGCTTTAACAGTTTTTGGTTGTCCATCAACCATAATCTCTGTTTTTTGAAGGTTGATTTCATAAGTTCTGTTATATTTCTTGTTTGAGAAAGATACTTGTTTGCCTGTAGCCTTGCCTCTGCCGCATACTTCACATACTCTGCTCATTGTTATTTCCTCCGTAATTCCTATTTTTCTTTGCACTCTACTATATCATATTTAAAGAAAAAAAACAACCGTTTTTTGTAATTTTTTTTATTGAAGTTTAATTTTGGGGTATAATTTTTATTGAATAATAAAAAAAAAGTTGTTTTTTTTTCCAAGATATAGTATTATATAGATGCGAACTATTAGTTAGGGGGATTATTTTGACAGTCGATACAAACAACTATTATGGCAATATTTCTATTTCCGACAGCTCAATTAGAGTTGTTGCGGGCTATGCTGCACTTGATTGTTATGGTGTTGTTGATCTCGTATCAAAATCCATAATAGATAGCGCAAGAGAATTTTTTAAAAAAGAATCTTACTCCAAGGGAGTCAAGATTAGCCATATAGACAACAGAATTTATATTGATATTTACTGTATTTTAAAGTACGGAGTTTCTATCAGTGCGGTTGCTGAATCATTAAGAAAGTCAGTTAAGTACAGCGTAGAAAATTTTACCGGCATGCTTGTTGACGCAGTCAATGTTCATGTTGTTGGAGTTAGAGTTTAGGAGCATAATAGTATATGATTAAAACAATAAACGGAGCAACCTTCCGTAAGATGATTGTGGCCGGAGCTGGCCTACTTGAACAGAACAAAAAATATGTGGATTCATTAAATGTTTTTCCTGTGCCTGATGGTGATACTGGAACAAACATGTTTTTGACAATGAAGTCTGCTGTAAACGAAGTTTCTTCTTGTATTAGCAACAATATCGATGCACTTAGTGAAGCGTTTGCAAAAGGTGCTTTAAAAGGTGCTAGAGGAAACAGTGGTGTTATTACTTCACAAATCTTTAAGGGATTTTGTAATGAGACTGCAAAGGTTAGTGAAATCACCACAAAGGTATTTGCAAAGGCAATGCAAGAAGGTGCAAATATTGCTTACAAAGCCGTTACAAAGCCAAAGGAAGGCACAATTTTAACTGTAATTAGAGTTATGGCTGAAAGTGCTGTAAACGTTGCTAAGAAATGTGATGACTTTGAGGTTTTCCTTAAACAAGTGATTGAAACTGGTGAGGAGATTCTTAAACAAACACCAGAAATGTTGCCTGTTCTTAAAAAAGCAGGCGTTGTAGACTCTGGTGGTAGGGGTATTCTTATCATCTTCACAGGATTTTATAAACTTATTATCGGTGAAGAGGATTTTGAGATTCAGTTTGAAGATGAAAAGCAACCACAAACAGTTGATGATGTTATTGCCGACATAAACGCTCTTGAGGATATCAAGTTTGGTTACTGCACTGAGTATATGATTATTAACATGAAAAAGAAGACTACTGAGGCCGACATTGATAAACTTAGAGAAAAGCTTGTTGAGCTTGGTGATTCAGTAATCTGTATTGGTGACCTTAACCTCGTAAAAGTTCACGTTCACTCAAATGAACCTAATAAGGCACTTGAATATGCGCTAGAACTTGGTGAGCTTTATAACCTTAAAATCGAAAACATGAGAGAGCAAAACAGAGAGCTTAAAAAGAAAGCTGCGGTTGAAATTACTAAGGAAAATGGCATGGTAGCCGTTGCTGCTGGTGAAGGACTTGCTGCAATCTATAAAGATCTTGGCGTAGACCAAATCATTGTTGGTGGGCAAACAATGAACCCATCCGCAGTGGATATTGCAAACGCTGCTGATAAAGTTACCGCAAACAATGTGTTTGTTTTCCCAAACAACAAAAACATTATCCTTGCCGCACAACAAGCGGGCGACTTAACAAAGAAAAACTTGATTATTATTCCAACACGCTCAATCGCGGAAGGAATATCTGCTGCAATTGCATTTAATCCGGAGGGGAGTGTTGAAGAAAATACTGAAGCCATGAATGATGCAATTAAGGGTGTTAAGTCAGGTTCAGTTACTTATGCTGTTAGAGATACTCACGTCGACGGATTTGATCTTTCAGTTGGTGAAATCATCGGCCTTGATGATAAAGCCATTTTGGCAAAGGGCAAAAAGGTTGATGAAACAACAGAGGCACTTGTCGATAAGATGATGACTGATGAAATCATGAATGTTACACTTTTCTACGGCGAAGATATTAGAGAAGACGAAGCAAACGAACTTGCTGACAGGCTTGCCAAAAAGTATCCAGACTGTGAAGTTACAGCTGCTTATGGTGGACAACCAGTTTACTATTATCTTGTGAGTTTAGAGTAAAAATTGATAAAAAGATGCAAAAAATGCATCTTTTTTTGTGTCTATGGGGCAATTTGGCAAAATTATTTGCTATTTTTGAGCTTTTAAGTATAATAATGTTATGCAAAAAAGATTGGATATGCTGCTTAGCGAAAAAGAAAATATTTCAAGAACAAGGGCCCAAAATTTGATTGAAGAGGGGCTTGTTTTTGTTGAAGGAAATCAAATTAAAAAACCATCAACTCTTGTGGGAGATGATAAAAATGTTGTGATTGAAGCCCACGATGATTATGTTTCAAGGGGTGCCTACAAGTTAGTGGGAGCAGTTAAATGTTTTGGCGTTGATTTAAAAGATAAAATTGTGCTTGATCTTGGTGCATCAACAGGTGGGTTTACTCAGGTATGCCTTAAAAATGGTGCTAAAAAGGTTTATGCGGTTGATGTTGGAAAGGATCAACTTGATAAAAAATTGATTTGTGATGTTAGGGTTGTAAACCTTCAAAACACAGATGTAAGATCACTCACAAAGGAACTTGTTGGTGATGCAAACTTTATAGTTGGCGATCTTTCATTTATTTCACTAACAAAAGTTTTTCCAAAAATCAAAGAATTATTTGGAGTAAAAATTCCTATGATTTTGCTGTTTAAACCACAATTTGAATGTGGCAAAGAAATTGCAAAAAAATATCGAGGAATTATAAAAAATAAGGAAATTCACATAAAATTACTTGAAAATTTTGAAAATTTTGCTAAATTATTGGGATTTTTAATTAGTGATATAGTTATTTCTCCAATAAAGGGCGGAGATGGCAACACTGAATATCTTTTGCTTTTTAATGGAGTAAACAAAAATTATTGTATTGATGAGGTCGTAAATAAGCAATAAAAAATCTTGTGCATCATGCACAAGATTTTTGTTTAATTGTTTGTGGCAGTTGGATATAGTGGCAGGTTTTCAAGGCCTGGGCAAGAGTTATTATTATCCTGGCAGGCTTGGCATGGTGGAATAACAGGGTAGCCGTAAGTTGGAACTAGCAAGTCAACATCGGCAGTAATCTTAATAATTACTCTTATGCATCCTGTAACCGTAAAAGCATCATCTGCTGTTTGAGTTCCAATTCTGCTTGAAAAGATTGTTTGTGCTTTTACATTAATTGGGGTTGCTGATGGTTGTGGAACAAATAACACTGCACATTTTTGAATTGTAATGCTAGAAGTTGCGGTTCCAATTGTTCCGTTTGCGTCCCTGTATGTTACAGTGATTGGTTGTGTGATTGTTAGGCTAACATTAGCATAGTTTGGTGTTTGATCAAGTCTTTCAATCACAATGTCGCTTACAGTTGTTTCGCCGCCAATTTGATTTTCGGCAGAAACATAAGTGAGTGGTTGAACAGGATTTTCAGGATTGAATCCTGTTAACGTGAGCACAATACCTGTTTCTGTTGTTTGGCTTACGCACGCATCAAAAACTTTTGTTGTTTCTATGAGCGCCTTTTCACATAATCCATTTACAGCATTTGCGCCTATTGGGCCGGGCTTAAATGGATTTGTATTGTTAATATAAAATGACATTTTATTACCTCCTGATTTTACTTTTATGTAAAACCGCTATTACACTATATGAAAATAAAAGTGAAAAGGTTAAAAATAAAAAAATAAATTAAACTTGATTATTATTTTTGAATTTGTTATACTACGTTTTAGGAGATATTTATGATTTTAGATAATGTTAAAGAAAGATTGGCGCTTGCCAAGGAAAATATTGAGTTTATAAAGGAGTGTCTTTGACCCGACTAAACTTAATAGTGAAATAGAAGAGTTAAAAAGTCAGCAACTTGAAGAAGGGTTTTATGCGGATAATAAAAAAGTTCTTGAAGTTGGCAAAAAGATAAAAATAAATGAAACCAAGCTTTTGCTTATCAACCAATTGCAGTCTGCTTACGACGACACTCAGGCATATGTTGAGTTAAGCGAAGAAACGCATGATGGATCACTTGATAGTGAAATTGAAGAAAGTCTGCATACTCTTGAAGAGAAAGTTGAAAACGCAAAGATACAAACGCTTTTGAGTGGAAAGTATGATAGCTATGATGCAATCATCACACTTCACTCTGGCGCTGGTGGAACAGAGGCCCAAGATTGGACCGAGATGCTTTATCGAATGTATAAAATGTATGCCGAAAAAAATGATTTTAAAATAAAAGTTCTTGATGTGATAAATGGGGATGAAGCGGGACTGAAATCAATAACATTTGAACTGGCCGGAAATAATGCGTATGGATTTTTAAAAGCCGAAAAGGGAGTTCACAGGCTTGTTAGAATATCCCCATTTGACGCAAATGCAAGAAGACATACATCGTTTGCTAGCGTTGAGGTCATGCCAAAAATTGAAGAAAAACCCAACATTGAAATAAGAGCCGAGGATCTTAAAATTGATACTTATCGTTCGTCGGGTGCTGGCGGGCAAAACGTTAATAAAACAGAAAGTGCGGTTAGAATAACACACTTACCAACAGGCATAGTTGTTGCGTGCCAAGTTGAAAGATCGCAGGTTCAAAACAAAGAGATTGCTATGCAGATGCTATACTCCAAACTTGTTGAAAAAGAAGAAAATGAAGAGATGGAAAGGCTTGCTGCCATAAGGGGAGAGATAA
>CADBOH010000003.1 GCA_902796285.1 uncultured Eubacteriales bacterium
AAAGATAAAGGTAAAACTGGAAAAGTAACTGCAGTTTATGCTGACACAAACAAGGTTCTCGTTGAAAATGTTAACATTGTTGCAAAACATCAAAAACCAAAGTCTCAACAAGACAAGGGTGGAATCTTTAAAAGACCTGCTCCAATCGACGCATCAAACGTTTTAGTAGTTTGTCCAGTTTGCGGAAAAGCAACAAGAGTTGCTCACGCAGAAGTTGATGGCAAAAAAGTTAGAGTGTGCAAAAAATGTAACGCATCTCTTGACAAAGCTTTCGTAAAACAAACAAAGAAGGAAGCTAAGAAAACAATTAAGGCTGCTGACCTTAAAAAAGCAAAACTCACTGCAGTTGCTCCTAAGAAAGAAGCTGCTCCAGTAGAAGAAAAAGTAGTTGAAACAAAAGCTGCAACAAAAACAACAGCAAAAAAGACAACTACAACTAAAAAAGTAGCTGCACCAAAGACTGAAGAAGCTAAGAGTGCTACAAAAACAACAGCAAAAACTACAGCTACAAAAACAACAGCAAAAACTACAGCTGCAAAAACAACTACAAAAACTGCAGCTAAAACCACAACAACAAAAAAGTCGACAGCAAAAAAGGAAGCTAAATAGGAGTAAATAATGGCTAAAGAACAAAACAGAATTTTAGAAAAATACAAAACAGAAGTTGTTCCTGCTCTTATTAAAGAATTTGGTTACAAAAATGTAAACGAAGTTCCAAAACTTGTTAAGATTAGTCTTAACATGGGACTTGGTGAAGTTAAAGGAAATTCAAAAAGCTTCAATATCGCTGTTGAAGAACTTGCAGTTATCGCTGGACAAAAGCCAGTTGTTACAACTGCTAAAAAATCAATTTCCAACTTCGGTTTGAGAGAAGGACAAAAAGTTGGTGCTAAAGTTACTCTTAGAGGAGACAGAATGTATGAATTCTTTGACAGACTCACTGCAATCGCTCTTCCTAAGGTGAGAGACTTTAGAGGGATTTCTGATAAGTCATTTGATGGCAAAGGAAATTATTCTATGGGAATTAAGGAACAATTAATTTTCCCTGAAATCGTATATGAAAAAGTCGAAAAAATCAGAGGTTTTGATATTACTTTTGTTACTACTGCTAAGACCAACGAAGAAGCTAAAGCTTTACTTAAGGCACTTGGATTGCCTTTTGCTAAATAGGAGAAAATATGGCTAGAAAAGCATTGATTGAAAAACAAAAAAGAACACAAAAGTATAAAACTCGTGAATACACTAGATGTTCACTTTGCGGAAGACCACACGCAGTTCTTAGAAAATACGGAATCTGCAGAGTTTGCTTCCGTGAACTTGCAAACAAAGGTGAAATACCTGGTGTTAAAAAGTCAAGCTGGTAATAAAGGAGGAAAAAATGTTAGTTACAGATCCAATCGCAGATATGCTTACTAGAATTCGTAATGCAATTCAAGTAAAACATGAAAATGTTAGCATTCCTGCTTCAAATGAAAAACGTGCTATTGCAAAAATCCTTCTTGATGAAGGCTACATCGTTTCTTATGAAGAAGTAGAAAAAGACAATCACAAAAATATCGTTATCGTTTTGAAGTATGATGAAACTGGAGACAGCGTAATCCAAGGACTTAGAAGAATTTCTAAACCTGGTCTTCGTATCTATGCTCAAAAAGATAAACTTCCAAAAGTTATAAGCGGACTTGGAATCGCTATTATCTCTACAAACAAGGGTATTGTTACTGATAAAGAAGCAAGAAAACTTGGTGTAGGCGGCGAAGTTCTCGCTTATGTATGGTAAGGAGGAAGTATGTCAAGAATAGGTAAAGAGTTAATTGTTATGCCTGCTGGCGTAACTGCAAAATTTGAAAACGATACACTTACTGTTACAGGTCCAAAAGGAACTTTAACACGATATGTTAACAATGTTATTAAGGTAAACATTGATGGACAAAACCTTTCTTTTGAAATTGCAAAAGAAACTCCAGACGCAAATGCTAAGCATGGTCTTTACAGAGCTCTCGCACACAACATGGTTGTTGGCGTAAGTGAAGGATTTAAAAAGACACTTTTGATCAACGGTGTTGGTTACAAAGCAAGCGTTAATGGCAACAAACTTGTTATGAACCTTGGGTTCTCTCATCAAGTTGAAGTTGCAATTCCTGAAGGAATTCAAGTTGTTTGTCCAAATGCCACAGAAGTACAAATTTCTGGGTATGACAAACAAAAAGTAGGTCAATTTGCATCTAATATTAAAGATATTAGACCAGTTGAACCTTATCATGGTTATGGTATTAGATACTCTGACCAAGTAGTAATTAGAAAAGTCGGAAAAACTGCTGGTAAAGGCAAGAAATAGGAGAGAACTTTAAATGATTAACAAAACTAATAAAAATCAAGAAAGACTTGTTCGTCATAAGAGAGTTAGAAATAAAGTTGTTGGAACAAACGCTAGACCTCGTCTTTGTGTTTATAGAACACTCGCTCAAATCTATGCTCAAATTATTGACGACGAGGCAGGAGTTACTCTTTGTTCTGCCTCAACGCTCGACCCTGAAGTTAAAAAAGCATGCGAAGGAAAAACAAAAACTCAGCAAGCTCAACTTGTTGGGGAAACTGTTGCTAAACGTGCACTTGACATGAAAATAACAGAAGTTGTTTTTGACAGAGGTGGTTACATTTATATCGGACGTGTTCAGGCTCTTGCAGATGCTGCTAGAGAAGCTGGACTTAAATTCTAGGAGGAAATTATGGCAGAAAATGAACAATTGAACGTAGAAAATGTTGCTACTGAAACAGCTAATGAGCCAAAGGGTAATAGAAAACAAAACTTCGCAGGAAAAAACAAGGGTGACAGAAAAGAAAGAGCCCCAAGAAAAGAAGTTAGTGAATTCGATAAAAGAGTCGTATCAGTAAGAAGAGTTACAAAAGTAGTTAAGGGTGGCCGTACACTCCGCTTCTCAGCTTTGGTTGTTGTCGGTGACGGCAAGGGCAGAGTTGGTCTTGGAATCGGTAAGAGCAAGGACGTAAGTTCTGCTATTGAAAAGGCTACTACAATTGCTAAGAGAAATGTTAAGAATATTCCTATCGTTGATGGAACTATTCCACACGAAACAACTGGAAAATTCTCAGCAACACAAATTCTTTTATTGCCAGCTAGACAAGGTACCGGTGTTATTGCTGGTGGTTCTGCTCGTGCGGTTATCGAACTTGCAGGTATCAAAGATATCGTTACAAAGACTCACGGTTCTTCAAATAAAATCAACTGCGTAAAAGCTACAATGGAAGGCCTTCTTAGCCTTAAAACTAAGGAAGAGATTGCTAGACGTCGTGGCAAAAGCGTAGAGGAAATCTAAGGGGGTTTTGTCATGGCAAATAAAAAAGAAAAAATGCTTAAAGTTACTTGGGTAAGGAGCGCAATTGGTTACAACAAAAACCAAGCTAAGATTATCGAAGCTCTTGGATTTAAAAAATTGAACCAAACAAGAATTCTCCCAGATAACGATTCAATTAGAGGAAGCCTTCATCACGTGGCTCACCTTGTAACAGTAGAGGAGGCATAAATGATGGAACTCGAAAATTTAAAACCAGCACAAGGTGCTACAACTAAAAAAGTTAGAGTTGGTAGAGGCATCGGCAGCGGTATAGGTAAAACAAGTGGCAAAGGCCACAAAGGTCAAAACGCTCGTAGTGGGGGCGGAGTTAGACCTGGATTTGAGGGTGGAAATATCCCAATGATCAGAAAAGTCCCAATGAGAGGATTTAATAATAAAAACTTTGCTAAGAGATATGCTTGCGTTAATGTGGGCGAACTCGAAGCATTTGAAGCAAACGCAGTTATCGATCAAGAACTTTTGTATCAAACTAGATTCATTGGTAAACGCAGCGAATATGGTCTTAAAGTTTTAGGTGATGGAGAAATCACAAAACCTATTACAGTAAGATGTAATAAAATAACTAAACAGGCTAGAGAAAAAATTGAAAAAGTTGGCGGCAAAGTAGAGGAGATTTAATAGATGTTTAGAACGATAATTGACGCATTTAAAGTAAAAGAACTAAGGAAAAAAATCTTTATAACCCTTTTGCTATTATTAGTTTATAGAGTCGGTTGCTGGATCCCTTGTATTGGATTCTCAACTGATGCTATTTTCGCGAATAGCACAGGACTTGGATTCTTTGAACTTATGAACATGGTCAGTGGTGGTGCTTTAAAGAACTGCTCAGTGCTCTCACTAGGCGTTTCTCCATACATCACATCTTCCATTGTAGTTCAACTTCTTGTTTATGCGGTCCCAGCACTTGAAAGATGGTCAAAAAGCGGTGAAGACGGAAGAAGAAAAATCAACTTCTTAACACGTATTGTTGCTTTGCTTTTGGCAATTGCTCAGGCAGTTGGTATTGTTGTTGCTTATTCAGGCAGCATTGACAACAACCTTTCAGGTATGCCAGTATGGCTTGTAGGCTGTGGCGTAGTTTTAACTATGGTTGCAGGTGCTATGTTTACAGTTTGGCTTGGTGAAAGAATCACCGATCTTGGAATTGGAAACGGTACAAGCTTACTTATCTTCGTTGGTATCTTATCTTCTGCAGGCACAAGCATTTTCAATGTTATTCGTGCCGCTACTCAAGATATCACTTACATTTGGTATCTCGTTGTATTCCTTGTTGCAGTTGTTCTTATTTTCGCATTTATTGTATTTATGGATGGTGGGGAAAGAAGAATACCTGTTCAATATGCAAAGCAGATTAAGGGGAGAAAAATGTATGGCGGACAAAGTCAATTTATCCCAATTAGAGTTAATGCAACGGGCGTTATGCCAATCATTTTCGCATCAGCTCTATTAACTTTCCCACAACTTATAATCTCAATTTTCTGGCCACATGTTACATGGTATAGCAACTGGCTTGGAACAAATTCATGGTTATATATTGTATTAACAGCGGTTCTTATTCTATTGTTTGCATTCTTGTATTCAAAGATTACATTCAATGCAGAGGATGTTGCTAAGAGAATTAAACAACAGGGCGGAATAATTACTGGATATCGTCCAGGCAAGCCTACATCTGATTATCTTAACAAAGTATCAAATAGAATTACAGCTTTTGGAGCATTCTTCCTTGCAATTATTGCACTTATTCCTTCTTTGGCATTTAAGGCTTTGGGAGATTTTGCAGGTGCATCAATCTTGATTAATGCTTTCTCAGCTACAGGACTTATGATCGTTGTTTCAGTTGCTTTGGAACTCGAAAAACAATTGTCAGCTCAAATGATTATGAGAAATCACAAAGGATTTTTGAGCTAAAAATAAAAAGTATAAAAAATGGGGAATTTTTCCCCATTTGGAAATACTTGAAAATGCTACATCTAAATTTTGTTAATTTGATAAGGAGCAAAAATTTATGAAAATTATTCTACTAGGTGCGCCGGGAAGCGGAAAAGGAACAATTGCAAAGAGAATTTCTCAAGATTATTCTATTCCACAAATCTCTACAGGTGACTTATTTAGAGCAATTGTTAAAGAAGAAAATGAATTTGCTAGAAAAATCAAAGAGATTTTGGCTAGTGGATCGCTTGTTCCTGATGAAATAACTATCAAGATGCTTAAAGACAGGATTGAAAAGGAAGATTGTAAAAATGGTTACATTTTAGATGGTTTTCCAAGGTCAATTCCTCAGGCTGAAGCACTTAAAAAGATAGCACAAATTGACACAGTACTGCTTGTTGATCTTCCATTTGATACAATCATTGAAAGACTATCAAGTAGAAGAACTTGCCCAAATTGTAGTGAAATTTATAGCACTGCAAAGTATGCGGGTGATACCTGCTTAAAGTGTGGACATAAAATTATTCAGCGCGATGACGATAAACCTGAAGCAATCAAACATCGTCTGGAAGTTTATGAAAAAACAACAGCACCACTCATAAACTTCTACAGTGATAGACTGTTTAAAGTGTCAAATGATCGAGAGATTGATGAGACATATAGGTCTGTAAAAGCTTTTCTAGATAAAGCTGGGGAGGAATAATGAATAATTTATCTCCTGCGGAACTTGTTCTTGTAAAAAAGGCTTGTGAAATAACGAGAGATGCATTAAATTATGCTCAAACGCTTATTAAACCAGGCATTTCAACCAAAGAACTTGACATTTTGGTAGAAAAGTATATAATAGAATGTGGTGGTCGTCCTGCTTGTAAAGGTTATGAAGGCTTCCCTGCAACAATTTGTTCATCTGTAAATGATATGATTGTGCATGGCATTCCAAGTTTTCAAACAGTTTTAAAAGAAGGCGACATTATTAGCGTTGACCTTGTAGTTGAATACAAAGGCTACCATGGCGACGCTGCTAGAACTTTCCCAGTCGGCAAGATTTCACCTGAAAAACAAAGACTTATCGATGTAACAAGAGAGTGTTTTTTTAAGGGAATCGAGAATCTTAAGGTTGGACATAGACTTGGGGAATTATCACATGCAATTCAAACTCATGCCGAGACAAATGGTTACTCTGTTGTTAGAGAACTTGTTGGTCATGGCATTGGCAAGAAAATGCATGAACCACCAAACATACCAAACTATGGCAAAGTAACTGATGGACCATTAGTAACGGATAATGCAGTCCTTGCAGTTGAGCCTATGATTAATATGGGTAGAAAAGAGGTTTGGCTTGTTGAAGATGGCTGGGGTGTAGTCACCCGCGACGGAAAGCCGTCAGCACACTATGAAAACACTGTTCATGTGACCAAAGACGGAATAGAAATCTGGACTTTATAAGCTATTATAGGAATGGTGAAAATGAAAATAGGAAATGTTGTATTGGCAACCGCCGGAAAAGAAAAAGGACAATTATATGTGATTGTCAATCTTGATGATAAATATGCTTATTTATCAGACGGGAAAAGGCTTAAAGCATTTAAGCCAAAGAAAAAGAGTTTTAAACATATCCGTTTATGTGGCTCTGAGTCTTTAAGCGAAGCTGATGTTCTTGATAAGAACGAAAGAGTAAACGCGAAAATTAGAAAATTTTTATCAAAAATAAGGAGTGAACATGTCTAAAGAAGACGTTATTGAATTTGAAGGTGAGGTTGTTGAAGTTATGCCAAACACAATGTTCAGAGTTCGTTTATCAAACGGGCATGAAATCATTACCTACCTTTCAGGTAAATTAAGAAAAAATTTTATTAAAATCTTGGAAGGGGATAAAGTTAAAGTAGAAATGAGCCCTTATGATCTTTCAAAAGGTAGAATTACTTGGAGAGATAAAGGGGTTTAAAAAGAGGAGACAATATGAAAGTTAGAGCATCTGTTAAGCCAATTTGTGATAAGTGTAGAGTTATCAAGAGAGATGGTAAAGTTATGGTCATCTGCTCTAAGAGCGCAAAGCACAAACAAGTACAAGGCTAAAATTAAAATTTGGAGGATAATTAAATGGCAAGAATTGCTGGTGTAGATTTACCTAGAGAAAAGAGATTAGAGTTGGGACTTACCTACATCTATGGTATTGGAAGGGTAACATCTAACAAAATTTGTGAAGCAACTGGAATTAGTAATGACATCCGTGTTAAAGATCTTACTGATGAGCAAGTTGCAAAACTTCGTAACTATATTGAACACAATATAATTGTTGAAGGTGAACTTCGTAAAAAAGTCGATATGGACATCAAAAAACTTATTGAAATAGGTTGCTACCGTGGTGTTAGACACCGTAAAGGACTTCCTGTAAGAGGACAAAATACTAGAAATAACGCAAGAACTAGAAAGGGTCCAAGAAAAGTTGTCGCTGGTAGTTCTAAGAAAGGTAAATAAGGAGATTTTTAAATGGCAACAAAAACAAATAACACTAAAAAAACAACAAAGAAAAGAGTTAGCAGAAATATCTCTGCAGGACAAGTTCATATTAAAACATCTTTTAATAATACAATCGTTTGCTTTACAGACTGTGATGGCAATGTATTATCATGGTGTTCTTCTGGTAAACTTGGCCTTAAAGGCTCTAAGAAAAGCACACCATTTGCTGCTCAATCTTGTGTTGAAGATGCTGCAAAAGTCGCAAAGGAACATGGTATCACAACAGTTGAAGTATTTGTAAAGGGACCTGGTAGCGGTAGAGAACTTGCTATTCGTTCACTTCAAAACTGCGAACTTAATGTTACTATGATTAAGGATGTTTCTCCAATCGCTCATAACGGTTGCAGACCTCCTAAAACAAGAAGAATTTAAAAGGAGATAGCAATATGGCAAGAACTATTGAACCTGATTGCCGTCAATGTAGACGTGAGGGATGCAAACTTTTCCTTAAAGGAGAAAGATGCACAACTAAAAAATGTGCTATGGAGAGAAGACCTGTTATCCCTGGACAACATGGCAATTCAAAGAGAAGAGTAGCCTTTTCTGAATATGGCACTCAACTTCGTGAAAAACAAAAAGTTAAAAGAACTTATGGAATTCTCGAAAAACAATTCAGAGAATATTATGAAAAAGCTAAAAACAAAGAGGGCGCTACTGGTGCACAAATGCTTATAGCTATTGAACAAAGACTTGATAACGTTGTTTATAGAATGGGTATCGGCAGAAGCCGTAAACAAGCTCGTCAAATTGTAAACCACGGACTTATCACTGTTAATGGCAAGAGAGTAGATATTCCTTCTTATTCAATCAAAGTTGGCGATGTAGTTGCAATTAAAGAAAACAAACAAGATAATGAAATGTTTAAAGATCTTAAAGGCAGCAAAATTGTTATGCCAAAATGGCTTGAATTTGATACAAACACTCTTTCTGGGAAAATCTTAGCACTTCCTACGAGAGAAGATATCGATGCTGATATCAAAGAACAACTCATCGTTGAATTGTATTCAAGATAATGGAGGATTTTTAATATGGAAATGGAAAGACCTAGAATTAACTGTGAAGAAACAGATAATGGTGCTTTTGCTAGATTCATTGTTGAGCCACTTGAAAAAGGTTATGGCATTACACTTGGAAATGCTATGAGAAGAACTCTTCTTGCAGCTCTTCCTGGATCTGCTCCAATTGCTGTTCGTATAGCAGGTGTTGCTCATGAGTTCTCTACAATTAGAGGGGTTACTGAGGATGTTGTAGATATTATCTTAAACCTTAAAAACCTCGCTGTAAAATGCAGAGATAATGGCAAAAATTTTGTAACATACTTACACTTAAGAAAAACTGGAGAAGGTGAAGTTACAGCAAGAGATTTTGAGGCTAATAGCGATGTAGAAATCTTAAACCCTGATCTTCACATATGCACAATGGATGAAGGTGCAGTTCTCGACATGGATTTAATGATTGGAAATGGCAGAGGATATGTTCCAAACACTGTTAATAAAGAAAAAATTGATAGTATCGATTATATCGCAATGGATTCATTATTCTCACCTGTTAAAAAAGTTAATTTCAATGTTGAAAGCACACGTGTTGGACAAAGTGTTAATTATGATAAACTTACTCTTGAAGTTGAAACAAATGGCACTACAAGTGCAAGAGAAATTGTTTCGCTTGCTGGTAAGATTATTATGGAACACACAAACTTGTTCGTTGAACTTTGTGCACAAATGGCAAGTACTGACATCTTAGTTTCTAGAGAAGAAGATAAACAAATCAAATTAATGGAACTTCCTATCGAAGAAATGGATCTTTCTGTTCGTTCATACAACTGCTTAAAGAGAGCAGGAATTAACAATGTTGAAGACCTCACTAAGAAATCAAGAGGGGATATGCTTAAGGTTAAAAACCTTGGTATTAAATCTATTGAAGAGGTTATCGCAAAACTTGAAAGTTATGGACTTTCTCTTCGTAAGGACGAAGACTAAACTTAAAAAGGAGAAATATAATGGCTAATGCAAAATTAGGAAGACCAAGTAAAGAAAAAACTGCAATGCTTCGTGGACTTGTTTCAGACCTTCTTTGGTATGGAAAAGTTGAAACTACAGTTGCTAGAGCAAAATCAGTTAGAAGCCAAGCAGAAAAACTTTTAACACTTGCAATTAACTCTTATGAGGATATTGTTAAAACAACAAAAGAAATCAAAAACGACAAAGGTGTTAAGGTTAAAACAACTGTTACTAACGATGGTCCTAAGAAATTACAAGCACGCAGAGCAATTATGGCATATGTAATGGACAGACAAGAACAAAGAAAACCAAAAGAATCACTTGAGGCTTTTGAGGCAAGAACAAATGGAATCAATCATCCGCTTCTTGAAAAGATGTTTAACGTTTATGCTCCAAAGTATGCTGCAAGAGCAAAAGAGCTTGGACAAGGTGGTGGATACACTAGAATTATTAGAATTGGTCAACGCAGAGGCGACGCTTCAGAGCAAGCTATCGTTGAATTAATTTAATAAAATTAATTAAAAATATTAAAAAAATCGCAAAAAAATGCGATTTTTTTTGTTTTTTACGTTAATTTAAGCAAATTTACATTATTTATGATAATATAAAACCTTTAATTTAATATTGAATTAATGTTTTGTTTTTTAAGTTAATATATGCTAAAATTAGTTTGGAGATAATTATGAGAGCGGTTATTCAGAGAGTAAAGTATGCGACATTAAAAGTTGATGGGAAATTGATCTCGGAGATTAAAATAGGCTTTTTAGTACTTTTGGGTGTGAAGAGTGGTGATACTGAGGAAGATGTTTTAAAGCTTGGCAAAAAGATTTCAAATTTAAGAGTATTTGAGGATGAAAATGAAAAAATGAATTTATCCATAGCAGATGTTGGTGGAGAGATTTTGCTTGTAAGTCAGTTTACACTTTACGGGGATTGTAGGCATGGCAATAGACCAAGTTTTATTGAGGCAGAAAAACCAGAACGAGCAAATGAACTATATTTAAAAATGAGGGATTATTTAGTGAGTGATGGCAAGGTTGTTAAACTTGGCGTGTTTGGTGCCGACATGCAAATCGAGCTTTTAAATGATGGGCCAGTTACAATACTTATTGATAGCAAAGATTTAAAATAATTTTAAGCTCAATTTATTAACTAATAAATTGACTTTTTTTTAAAAACGGCTATAATAAAACTATCTAGGAGGAGAAATGATCTTATTAGGTGATTATCACACTCATACAAAATATTCACGTCATAGACATGGCAAAGGTACTGTGCTTGAAAATGCTTCGGTTGCCCTAAATAAAGGATTAAAACAAATTGCTATTACTGACCATGGTTTTAATCATTTGATTTATGGTGTAAGAAGAAAAGATATGCATAACGTTAAAGAGGATATTTTAAACGCAAGAGAGGTTACTGGCGTTGACATTCTTCTCGGCGTTGAGTCAAATCTTATTTCTTGTGATGGCAAAGTTGATGTTATTGAACAAGACTTTGAATATTTGGATATATTGCTTATGGGCTTTCACAGACTTGTTAAAATGAAGTCTATAAAGGATAAATTTGATTTAAGTTATGCAAACATGTTGGGTTCACCATATAAGCCAAGTGCTGAAAGGTTAAATAGAAATACCACTGCTTTTTTAAAGGCACTAGATAAATACCCAATTGATGTTATCACGCACCTTAACTATGGCTTTCCAACTGATACATTAGCGGTAGCAAGAATGGCCAAAGATAAGGGCACTCTTGTTGAATTAAATGGGAAAAGAATCAATTTTACCGATCAAGAACTTGAAATTATGGCCAGCGAGGGGGTTAAGTTTATTGTAAATTCTGATGCGCATTCACCTCAAAGGGTTGGAGAGTGCAACAACGCATTAAATCTTATTTTTAGATTGGGTATTCCACTGTCGCAGGTTGTTAATATTGACAAATTGCCTAAATTCACTTCAAAAAGAGGTTAAAATATAATGAGTTTTGCAAAAGACAGCAAATTACAAATGTTAGAAACTGAAATTGAAGATGCTGACGAAGCACAAGCCTTTTTGTCGGGCTTATTGCATGCATGTGGTAATATTACAAAAAATTCTGAAGGAATTAGAGTTGATGTGATCACGGACTTTAAGGAAATTTTTAATTATTTGAACAAAATAATTAGTAAATTATACGGTGAAAATTTATCATTAGAAATTTCCGATGATTATATAATCAACAAAACAATTTATTATAGAATTAAATTTCCAATTGAGATAACAATGCAAGTGCTTAGAGATTGCGGGCTTATTGAAAATGGAAGTGAATTTTGTTTTACAAATGAAATTGATAAAAATTTGATACCAAGCGAGGAAACGCAAAAGGCCTTCTTAAAGGGGGCTTACATTGGGTGCGCCACATCAAGCATTAAACTGAGTGAACTAGGGTCGCAAACTCCAACAACTGGCTATCACGTAGAGTTTGCCTCACATAAGAGAGAATTTCTTGATGGAATTCATGAAATTTTGCAAAATTTTAATATTATAAGCAAAATTGTTGTTAGAAAAAAGATATTTGTGCTTTATTTAAAAGATAGTGAAAATATTAAGGATTTGCTTGCTCTTCTTGGCGCGTTTGAAAGTGTTATGGAGTTATCAGATGAAATGGCAAAAAGGGAGCTTAGAAACGCTGTAAACAGGCAAGTAAATTGTATTAATGCAAACATCAATAAAACAATTGAAGCTAGTTTAAAACAAATCCAAGCAATCAATTATATCAATCAAAAAATTGGGCTTGATAGTTTGCCAGAGGATTTGCAGGAAGTTGCAGTGCTTAGGCTTGCAAATCAACAAGAGAGCATGGAAGAACTTTTAAAACTTTCTACCATCAAACTCACAAAAAGTGGCTTAAATCATAGATTTAGAAGAATTTTAAAAATCGCAGAATTACTTAAAGATAAATAAAAGGGGATAAAATGAAAGAGTTTGTGCATCTTCACTTGCACACTGAATTTAGTTTACTTGATGGGCTTGCAAGGATAAACAAGCTCGTTGATATTGTCAAGGAAAGAGGATGGAAATCAATTGCCATTACTGACCATGGCAACATGTATGGTGCAATCAAGTTTTTTGAGGCATGTGTTACAAATGGCATTAAACCTATAATTGGTGAAGAGTTTTACATATGTCATGATATGAAATCAAGATCAAATAGGGATGACACGGGGCACCTTATTCTTTTAGCTAAAAATAACACTGGTTATCAAAATTTATTAAAGTTATCTTCTTATGCATTTTTGGATGGTATGTACTATAAACCAAGAATAGATTATAAGCTTCTCGAACAGTATCATGAGGGGATTATTTGTCTTTCTGCGTGTTTGGCAGGGCATATTCCACAACTAATATTAAAAAGACAGTATGATGAGGCTGACAAGCTTGCATTGTGGTTTAAAAATCTTTTTGGTGAGGATTTTTATTTAGAAATTCAAAATCACAATATACCAGAAGAAAAGGAAGTTTTGTTAAAACTTACTGAGATGAGTGAAAGGCTTAATATTCCACTTGTTGCCACAAACGACGTGCACTATTTGAATAAGGAAGATGCTGAGCTTCAAGATGTTCTTATGTGCGTTCAAATGGGCAAGACAATTGACGACCCAGATAGAATGAGGTTTTCAACAGATGAGTTTTATTTAAAAACTTATGAAGAAATGGAAGAGGCACTCCCGGGATATAATGATGCACTTGATAGGACTATTGAAATTGCAAATAAGTGTAATATTTCAATTAAAACAAAGTCTTTAAGAGAAATTGCGGAAGGGGGCAACCCTAATATTCCAGATGATGATAAACTTGCCGCAACAGACAACTTTATTCCTAAATATGTTCCCGATACAGGCGAGACAACCTTTGAATTTTTGTCAAGACTTGCTTGGGAAGGACTCGAAAGAAATTACCCTAAGCCAATTCCTAAAGAATATGAAGAACGTCTTGAAATGGAATTAAACACAATCCACAAACTTGGTTATGTTGAATATTTCCTTGTTGTGTGGGATTATATTAATTTTGCCAGAGAAAATGATATTCCGGTTGGCCCAGGCAGAGGCTCTGGTGCCGGCAGTTTGGTTGCATACTGTTCTGGGATTACACAGGTAGACCCTATGAAGTATGACCTCTTTTTTGATAGATTTATCAACCCAGAAAGAGTTTCAATGCCTGACTTTGACGTTGACTTCTGCATGGATAGAAGAAGAGAGGTTATTGAGTATTCAAAGCGCAAATACGGCGCGGATCATGTTTCAAACATCGTTACGTTTGGTAACATGCAGGCAAAAAATGCTATTAAAGACGTTGCAAGGGTTTTGAGATATCCATATTCTGAGGTTGACAAAATAACAAAAGAAATCCCAAATAAACCATTAAAGAAGCCGCCAGTTTTAAAATATTACTTTGGCAAGTCAGATAAGGAAGCAGATCAAAAATTTGTTATACCAGAACTAAAAAGAATGTATGACGAAGATGAAGAAATTAAGAAGATTGTTGACATGGCAATCAAACTTGAAGGGGTTCCAAGAAATGTTTCAATGCACGCAGCGGGTGTTTTGATTGCTCCCGACCCTGTTTTTGATCATGTTCCAATGGCAAAAAGTGGCGAAGATGAAATTACACAATTTGATATGACAGAGCTCGAACACTTGGGGCTATTAAAGTTTGACTTTCTTGGGCTTAGAACGCTGACAGATATACATAAAGCGATCGAGTACATTAAAGAGGATCATGGTGTTGATATAGATTTTACAAAGATGAGTTACGATGATCCAGCCGTGTTTGAACTTATAAGTTCGGGCAACA
The DNA here is from genome assembly GCA_902796285.1 of uncultured Eubacteriales bacterium. Taxonomy (GTDB): domain Bacteria; phylum Bacillota; class Clostridia; order Christensenellales; family UBA1242; genus Caccovivens. The sequence goes on from CADBOH010000003.1 coordinate 14,653, forward strand.
CCGAGGCTGTTTTCCAACTTGAAAGTGGTGGAATGAAGAAGTTCATGATGGATCTTCAACCAACATGTCTTGAAGATATTATTGCGGGTATTTCGCTTTACCGTCCGGGTCCAATGGACTTTATTCCAAAGTTCATTAAGGGCAAACGTAATCCGGAGAAAATTGAGTATGAGGATCCTTGCCTTGTGCCTATACTTTCAACAACTTATGGTTGTATTATTTATCAAGAGCAGGTTATGAAAATCTTTCAGGTTATGGCAGGATTTAGCTTGGGTGGAGCTGACAATGTGCGTCGTATCATGTCTAAGAAAAAGCCTGAAAAATTGCCACCAGAAAAGAAAAAATTTATTTTTGGATGGGAGGACCCTCTTGGCAAGAAAAAGCCTATTCCAGGGGCCCTAGCACTTGGCCATGAAGAAAAAGTTGCAGAGCGTGTTTTCGATCAAATGGCTAAATTTGCGGGCTATGCGTTTAACAAATCTCACGCGGCTGCCTATGCTTACGTTTCTTATCAAACAGGCTATTTAAAAGCACATTATGAAGTTGAATATTTGACTGCTGTTTTGAACAACAGAATCACTAACCAAGACTTTGTAAAGAGATATACAAACTATGCAAGAAAGGAAGGTTTTGAGATTCTTCCACCAGATATCAACAAGTCTGCAACTGAGTTTAGGGTTGAAAATGGTAATATCCGTTTTGGGCTCGGCGCATTAAAACATGTTGGGACAGGATTAATTGATATTATTGTTGAGGAAAGAAAACAAAATGGGCCTTACAAATCACTTGAAGATCTACTTAAAAGAGTAAATTCAAATTCACTAAACAAAAAATCACTTGAAAGTTTGATTTTAAGTGGATCGCTCTCATGCTTTGGTTATACGAGATCACAACTCATGGCAGTTTATCAGGCAACAATGGAAATGGTAAACTCCGACAAAAAAACTAGAGCAACAGGGCAATTTTCGATATTTGATAGTTTTGAAGAAGCGGCTGAATCACTCAACAGAATTGAAGTGCCAGACATCAAGGAATACAACAAAGAATCACTTCTAAAATTTGAAAAAGAGTATGTTGGATTATACCTTTCCGGCCATCCTCTTGATGATTATATGGAAAAATATGACACCTTTAATTTTACCGCAGATATGATCGCTGGTATGGGTGAAGAGGAAGAAATGGATGGCGCTGACACAGAATCAACAGGTGATTTTTCTGGCGGCATAAATGATGAGCTTGAACAAGAAGATATCGGCAATGCTGATGAGAGCCAAGTGCATGATGGCATGGCTGTTACAGGCGGGGGAGTTATTACTGCAATCAAGAAGATTATGACAAAAACAGGGAATATGGCCTTTTTGACTATCGAAGATATTTATGGAACATATGATGTAATGCTATTTAGCAAAAATTATACCAAATATAAAGACATAGCCATTGAAGATAATCTTGTAACCGTTAGGGGCAGATTATCGATAAGGGATGGCAAATCGCCAGTAGTTGTGGCTGACACAATTATCGCTTGGGAAAAGAAAGAGGAAGAAGTCGTTCAAGAAAAGAAAATATATTTAAGATTTGATACAACCAATCTTGATCTTTATAATAAAGTAAAGGTAATCGCTTCAAGTTATCCTGGCAAAAATCAAGTTATTATTAAGTGCACATCATCCGGTAAGGCCTTTTCGTTTAACACAAAGATTGATGTAAACAATTATGTGCAAAATGAGCTCGTTGGTCTTTTAGGCGAAAAAAATGTTGTTATAGTTGATAAATAAACAGGTTTAACCTATAAAATATAGGGTAAATTTTATAGATTTAAAAGTAAAATATTGTTGATTATTATAATAAAAATATTGCAAAAAAGTTTTAACTAAATTGTTTAAAATTCTTGACAAACAAGTGTCTTTGTGATATATTATGATAGTCAACATTTGTGCAGGTGTAGTTCAGTGGTAGAACACTAGCCTTCCAAGCTGGTTGCGAGGGTCCGAT
>CADBOH010000004.1 GCA_902796285.1 uncultured Eubacteriales bacterium
CGAAAGATTTTGCACAATCGATGCAAGCAAATCCCCTGAGGAAGTTTTTAACAATATAAAAAATGAACTAACAAAAAGATATCCAAAGCAATTTAAATAAAAAAGGTGATTAATTAAAATCACCTTTTTTTAATCATTATTTTGAAGCCTTAAGGTTAAGATTTGCCTTCTTTTGCATTTTTCCGTCTTTTTTGTGAACAACAAACTTAACATCTTGATTTTCACTGAGTTCTTGAACACGTGCAAGTGCCTCTTCTTTTGTTTTTCTGCTATCTATTACTCTTGCAGCACCATCTTTCTTGATTTTCCAAAGTCCATCTTCTTTGTCATAAACAACTCTATAAACGGCTTTTCTTGCTGGAGCTTCAGCGGCCTTCTTTGCTGGAGCTTCAGCGGCTTTCTTTGCTGCTGGCTCTTTTTTAGTTTCGGCCTTCTTTGGCTCTGCCTTTTTTACTTCCGCCTTCTTTGGCTCTGCCTTTTTTGTTTCAGTTTTTTTAGTTTCTTTAACAGCAGCCTTTTTTTCTACCTTCTTTTCTTCTTTAACTTTCACTTCTGTTTTCTCCTTTTCCGCTTTTTTTGTCTCTTTAACAGGCTCAGTCTTCTTTGGTTGTTCCTTTACAACAGGCTCCTGAACTTTTACCTCTTGTTCTTCAACCTTTTTAGCTTTTTTCTCTTTATTTTTTCTTCTAAAACACATATCAATATCTCCTTCGTAATAAGTATAGCATTATGGTTTTAAATTATCAATATTTTTTGACATTTTTTTACAAATTTTTATAAAAAAGTTGAGCATATTACTCAACTTCTCTTTTCCCCCTAAATTTGCTAAAATTTGTTAACACTTCATACTCCGTTGTTCCTATAATCCCACACCACTCGCTTGCATTTTTAAAGACGGTTACATCATCGCCTATTTCACATTTAATATTTGTTACATCAACCATAAATGCATCCATACAGATATTCCCAACATTTGATGCTGTTTTGCCATTTATTTGCACATCGATATGATTTGAAAGTTTTCGGCTTATTCCATCTCCGTATCCAAGTGGCACAGTTGCTACTGTCATATTTTTGTTTGCAGTAAATGAACAAAGATAGCCAACATGCTCCCCCTTTTCTACATGAACTATGTCAACAATTTTACTTTTTATAGTTAAAACGGGCTTCACAAAATCGAAACCATAGCCATATATTCCTAGGCCCACTCTATACATATCCGCTTCAATACCATGCACAATAGAGTTCCCACCGCCAACGTGTGATATAGTTTTCCAATTTTGTGGCAAAAATGCCAAATACTCTTTAAATAATTTTTCTTGTTTTTGTGTGTAATTATTGTCTGTTGTCAACGAAGAAAAGTGAGTATAAACGCCTTCCGCTTCAATTTGATTTTTTTGAAGAAGCTTTATAATCTTTACAAATTCGTTTATATTTTTAACTCCATATCTATTCATGCCAGTATTGATGCAAATGTGGATTTTAGGAATTAATTTATTGTTTTTTGCTAATTTTATCAATTTTTTTACCATTTTTAGCGAAAAAACTGCAAAAGATATGTTTTTTTGCATGCATTTGAAATAGTCATCACAAGCACCAAAAACTATCACTGGGTTTTGACAAACTTCTCGAACAGCTTCACCTTCTTCCTCGTTGGATACACCAAAAAATGATACCGTATCTTTTAGCGCTTCGCACACCTTTTGCAAGCCATGTCCATATGCATTTGCCTTTACCATCACGCAAATATCTTTTTCAGACTTTTGCATAAAACTTTTGGCGTTTGATATGAGATTTTCTTTACTGAGCACAATTTTTGAAAACATACTAAAATGATATTCGAAAGTTAAAAAAAATGTTACTTATCTATTACATTTATTCTATCGCTAAGTGACATAAGTATATCTACATATTCTGCCCAACGATATTCTCTTATTGGCATGGGTTTTTCATCCTTAAAATACAAGACAAGGGCTGGTCTAATGCCATTGTAATCATCAACAAACTTATATCCAATTAACTTTTTTTCATATATTAAGCGTTTGGCTTTTGCATGATAGTTAAAATAAGGCATAATTTCTCCATAACTTTATGTTAAACAATTTATTAAGTTTTATCCAAGTGCAACATCCAAAATCATCATAAGCACAAACCCTAAAACAAATCCCCATGTGCCAATTTTCGATGGGTATGCCTTTTTTGCATCCGGCAAAAGTTCTTCTGCAACTACAAAGAGCATCGCCCCTGCTGAAAAAGACAAAAACCATGGCATAAGGCTTGAAAGACTTGTTGACAGCCAAATACCAACAAGCCCCATTATGGGCTCTACGACCCCGCTTGCACTACCATACAAAAAGGCCTTCCATTTGCTACCCAGCTTATCTTTCATTGGCAAACTAATAGCAGCACCTTCTGGAAAATTTTGAATTCCAATACCGATAGCAAGCCAAAGCGCTGAATAAAACACTGAACTTTGACCAGAAATAAATGCACTGCCAAAAGCAAGCCCTACCGCAAGCCCCTCGGGGATATTATGTATTGTTACAGCCAAAAAAAGTGTTGTTGACTTACTTAGGCGCTTTGGCCTATCTTTTCTTTTTTTGTATAAAAAATATGGAACGGCTTTATCCATTACAACTAAAAAAAGACAACCTAGTATTATCCCTGCTGTAACGGGCAAAGCTCTTATTTTACCCATATCACTAGCCCCTTCTAATGCTGGAATAATTAGTGACCAGATTGATGCCGCAACCATAAGTCCAGCAGCAAAACCAAGAAAAAGACTGTTTGTTTTGTTGCTTATTGTCTTTTTAAACAAAAAAACAATGGCACTACCAAGAGTAGTCATCAAAAAAATAAAGCTAAGACCCAAGACAGTTATTAAAGTGTTACTCAATGTTTTCTCCAAAGCATAAAGAGTAAAATACCCTCTAATAACAATATAAAGGTGTTAGCTATTTTTTGTGACAAATTTATTTGTTTGAAATAAAATTTTTGATAAATGTATCTCTATGAATTTCACATTTTCCGTATTTTTTAAGAGCTTCTATATGTTCCTTTGTGCCATACCCCTTGTGCTTGGCAAAGTTGTAAAGAGGATATATTTTATCAAGCTCTTTCATCTTTCTATCTCTATAAACCTTTGCAAGTATAGATGCTGCTGCAATATTATAGCTCAGTGCATCACCTTTGATTATGTTATCCTGAGGGATATCAGTTTCAATTTTTACGGCATCAATCAAAACAATGTCAGGAGCAACATTTAAGGCATTTAGGGCATTTTTCATGCCGAGTTTTGTCGCATTTAAGATATTAATTGCATCAATGGTTTTTTCATCAACCTCAACAATTGAGTATGAAAGTGCGGTATTGATGATTTTTTCGTAAAGTTCTTCCCTTTTCTTTTCGCTCAATTTTTTGCTGTCATTTATTCCTTCGATGATGTGTTTTTCATCAAGTGGCATTATTACACATCCGCAAACAACAGGCCCAGCAAGTGGTCCTCTGCCCGCCTCATCAATCCCAGCGATAAGTTTTCCATCATATTTTCTCTCGTAATCCAACATTGTTCACCTCGTATAAGTAGATTATAACACACAAGGCGCATCACACAAAACGAGAATTCAAATTTTGGAAATTTGTTAAAATAAATATTGTAAATATTTTTAATCTATGTTATAATAAAATCACTAAGGAGAAAGGTATGGCAGAAAATATAGGCAAGAAGAAAAAACCCATTTGGGCAAGAATTTTAATTTGGTTGTTTAGCACAATATTATCGCTCGTTTTATTATTGGCGGCATTTTGTGGCTACTTGTATTTTAGGCACCAAATCAATGTTATTGATGTGATAAAACAAGTAAAAATATTAAATCAAGATGTTAATGTTGATGCACTAGCAAAGAATCAATATACTGATGAGGATTTAACGAGTGCAAAAGATAAAATTGACAACATCTCTACCGCTGAAAACGCTGTAAAACTTTCTGACAGAGAACTTGCGGCTTACGTTAACGACACAGTTAAAAATCAAGAAGGCGGATTGCCAATGACTTTTGGATCTTCAACAATCAACCTTATTGACTATGGCTTTGCGATTGTTCAAATGGAATTTAGTAACATCCCTGAGGATAATACTAGCGATAAATTAACTGATTTTAATATCGTTTTAAAAATCGAACTTAAAAAGTTTAAACAAGAAAAAATGGGCAAGTTTCCATTAAAGTGGATTGCAAACATGGTGCCAAACTCACTCTACTTCTCATGCAATCTCGAGATCACAAAAACTGCCGATGGATATGAAACAACAAATAAATATATGACTATCAACAACCTTTCTGCATCACAAACTACAAGTATATTTAAAACATTTGATACATTTACTAAAATAGGAACAGCTGAAAAATTCAACAAGTCTCTTGGAGATGGATTTATAAAAGTTTTGATTGGTGAAGATGGACTTTATGATCAACTTAAAGTGCAAGGGGCTGCTACTGGATATTCTTTTGCTAAAGAAGGGACTACTAATAATTTAGTTATTTACACTGCCGATGTCGATGAAAAGCATTCAATCACCTACCATGATGGCACAGGCACAACAATTGAATTCTATGATATCACAGACAACACATTTGCTCCAAAAACGCCTGAAAGAGCCGGATATTCATTCATTGGATGGTATGACGGCCCTGGCGAAGATGCAAACAAGGTTGAAACAATAGATGCAACTAAACTTGAGGACATTGAACTATATGCAAGATGGGATATCATAAACTATAAAATTTCATACAACCTTGATAATGGCACTGTTGATGGAGAAAATCCAACAACATACAAAATAAACAGTGAAGAAATAACACTTGCTAATCCAACTAAAGACAACTACAACTTTGTTGGTTGGACATGGGAAGGTCAAAGCACTCCAACAATGCTCGCAACAATCCCAGCCGGAAGCACGGGAAACAGAAATTTTGTTGCTCACTTTGATGCACATACCTATACAATAACATATAAGGATCAAGACAATCTAGAATTTAGCGGTTCTTTTGTTGGCTCATGCCCTACAATTCACAAGTATAACGAAGAAACAATCCTTCCAACAGCAACAAAGGAAGGCTATACATTTAACGGATGGTTTGATAGCGCAGATTGCACAGGCGACGCTATAACAAAAATTGAGGCAAACGTTGCTATTGCTAAAACATTTTATGCAAAATGGACTATAAACTCATATACTTTAACACTTAAAGATGGTGCAACAACAATATTTACAGTAACACAAAACTATGGCACTACAATAAATTATGATGAACTTGAAACAACAAAAACAGGCTATACATTTATTGGATGGTCTGCCGGCTTACCTGGAATAATGCCTGCTGAAAACAAAACAATTTATGCAAACTATCAAGCAAATGCCTATACACTAACTTTTGATGCAAATGGTGGCGTTTGTGGACTTGAAAACACTGAGATTACATATAATCATGTCTATGGGACCCTTCCTACCCCAACAAAAACTGGATACACTTTTGCTGGATGGTATGCAGAAGATACATTTGAAACAACCGTAAGTGAAAATACTGTTTGTAGAACAACAACAGATATTACAATCTATGCAAAATATGAAATCATTTACTACACAATAACATATTCTCTTAATAATGGAACTGTTGCCGGTGTAAACCCAACTTCCTATACGGTTGAAGATGAAACATTTACACTTATCAATCCTACAAAAGATGGCAATGAATTTTTGGGCTGGGAAGGCACAGGCCTAAGCGATGTAACTTTAACTGTAACAATTACAAAGGGCTCAACAGGAAACAGAGAATATAATGCAGTTTATGATGGTGACGAAAAAACTTTAACTGTTATAGTTGATAACAAAACAGTCAAACTTGCAAACTTTGAATATGGCCAAAAAATCAACACAACAAACCTGATTAATCCAGAAGAAATTGGTATGACAGGTTATAGTGTTGAAAAATGGTATGCAGACCCTGAAATGACGGAAGAATTTGATTCAACCCAAAGTTATTATGATAATGTTACAATCTATGGTAGTTGGGATTATCTAGTAGACAAAATCACTTTCTACCCTTATATAAGCGAATTTAACATTTTAAATGCAGGTGATGTGCTCACCATTGACACGCAAGACAAATTAATTGCATTCTTTGATTATGTTAGATTTTTTAATGTTACTAAACAAATTAAACTAAACATCACTTATGCAAACACTTCTTCATCAAGTGTAAATAATGCAATACAAGCTGCACACGCCCAACTTATGGCGATTTCAGAATTTCAAACCTTGTCAAAGGTTACATCATCATTATCTCAACAAGGCAGCAAACATTACGGATATTATTATGTTTCAACTGACAATGTTGGCAAGCAGGCTGTAAAGATAATGGACCCAACAAAAACATATACTTACACGCAAAAAGATTATGCATTAAAAACAACTTACGCTGCCACTGAGCGTCATTTTAAAACAGAAAATGTTTCAAAAACTATCACTGTTGAAACAACAGAACAGCTTGTATGGGCACTTGAAAATGGATATAAAGCTGACTGCATTGCAGATTCAAAAGCTGAAGCTTTGTATCAAAAAGTCAAAGTTGTTTTGTCCCAAATCTGCAAAGATAGCATGACAGACATTGAAAAACTTAGAGCAATGTATGAGTGGCTTATACTTAATGTTCAATACGATAACTATGCGGCAGCACAATCTAACACATTAACCGCAGCCGAACTTAAGGAATATGACTCTTGGTATGCAGACGGTGTATTTAATAGCAAGGTTGCAGTTTGTGAAGGTATAGCAAAAGCGCTTGTTATCATGGCAAGAACTGAAAACATCCCTGCCGTTATGGTTGTAAATAATACACACGCTTGGAATAAAGTATATATCAGTGGCAAATGGTATGGATTTGATGCAACACACGGCAATATACTTGACTCAAGTGCAACCGATGTTGACAAAACTGGTGGAGTAAAAGGAATTGAAGTGCTTTCTTACAATGAATTCCTCTTTACAGACGCTTATAAAGAAAACAAGGGCTACACTGCTACAAATTACACAGATTTTGTAGCTAATACAGAATACAACTATTACACAAACGCACAATATACTTTTAACGAAAATAATTTTGACTTGCAGATAGATAGCCAAGAGGAACTTGTTTTGCTCCTTAAAAAAGCAAAAGAGGTGGAAGATAATATGACAACTAAGCACTATTTAGTTGAGTTTACAATCACTCCTGCGTATGCATCAAATTATAATACATGGCTTTCAAACGCAGTAAGTGCTGCTGGTATTGACGTTCCATTATTCTACCCTGCTCAAGTTGATAGTTGTGGAAATAGTTTATATATTTTAATCGTTGAAAAAGATGCATAAAAAACTAAATTAAAATGCGTAGAAATACGCATTTTTTTATTTAATAAATTTGTTTTGTTTCTACTTTTGATTAATTTATTGTATAATGTTATCAATAAAGGAAATATATGGAAAATTTTGATGGAATTACTTTTAGAGGAAAATTTAGAAACTATCAACAGAGAGTTTTAAATTCCGCAAATTATTATTTTAAAGATGGCAAAATAAATATTGTAGCCGCCCCTGGTAGTGGTAAAACAATTTTGGGACTAGAACTAATTAGAAGACTAAATAGCCCATGCCTTATTTTGTCACCTACAACTACAATAAAACAGCAATGGGCAGATAGATTTGAGGAAATGTTTTTAAGTGATGAGCAAAAGGTTGAAAACTACGTTTCGTTTGACCTAAAACATACATCGCTTTTAACCTCAATCACCTATCAAGCACTGCATTCTGCAATAAACAAAATCGCATGCAAAAATGATGACGAAGTTGTTGATAACTCAAAGGTTGACATTTTTAAAATTATTAAAGAAAACAAAATAAAAACAATTTGCCTCGATGAGTCACACCATCTTCAAAATGAATGGCAAAAGGCTCTCGAAAAATTTATTAGCATGCTGGATAAAAAAATAAAAATCATATCTTTAACCGCAACTCCACCTTATGATGCTACAATTTTGGAGTGGCAAAGATATACTGATGTGTGCGGCGAAATAGATGAGGAAATTGCAGTACCAGAACTTGTAGAGCAAAAAAACCTTTGCCCTCATCAAGATTTTGTTTATTTTAACTTCCCTACAGATAAAGAAAAAAGAGCAATAGAAAAATATCAAGAAAAAGTTGAAAAAGCAATTGACCAAATTTGTGACTTGCCGATTTTTGCGGATATATATCAAAATGTAATTAATTCATGCCAAGATAAGGTTGAATCGCTTATTACATATAGTGATGAATATTTGGCTATGTTTTCGCTTTTCGAACACGCAAACTATGAAGTGACGCCAATGCTTTTAAAGAAAATTTCAAAAAAAGCCAAAACTCCTGAATTCAATCTAGATCAAGCACAAACAGCCATTCAATTTATATTGGACTCAGACTTTATTGAGCCCGAAGGCAACCAAGAAATCATTGACCTACTTAAATCACATGCACTTTTCAGTGAAAATAAAATCAATTTTCAACTCAGCGACAAACTGAAGAAAAAGTTAATTTCATCAGTTGGAAAACTCAAAAGCATTGAACAAATTGTACCTAGTGAAATAAAAAATTTTGGCAAAGAACTTAGAATGCTTGTTTTAACAGACTACATAAGAAAAGAAACTATTAAAAATATTGGCACTATTGAACCTTTTGATGAGATAAGTATAGTTAGCATTTTTGAAACAATAAGAAGAGTCACGGACTGTAAAATTGGTGTCGTTTCTGGAACTTTATTTATACTCCCCGACACAATTGATGAGTATTTATCTAGCAAAAAATTTGAATTTAAGAAAAAGCCTTTGCCAAACACAAAGTATGCTGTATATGACCTAAAAAGCTCAAATAATGATAAAGTTAAACTTGCTAACGATATTTTTTCTAATGGTCTTGTTAATATCTTGATTGGAACAAAATCCCTTCTTGGCGAGGGTTGGGATTCCCCTTGCATTAATTCACTCATACTGGCAAGCTTTGTTGGAAGTTTTATGCTTTCAAATCAAATGAGGGGGCGTGCAATTAGAATTGATAAAAATAAGCCAAACAAAATTGCAAATATCTGGCACCTTGTAACAATTGAACCGAATTTTAACATAAATGAAAATTTAACTGAAGAACAACAGTTTCAAGAACTTACATCTTGCGATTACGATACGCTTAAACGAAGATTCGACTGCTTTGTGGGACCAAACTACGAAAGCAAAACAATCGAAAGTGGTATTGAAAGACTAACAACAATCAAACCGCCTTATAGTGAATCGGGCATATATAATATCAACCAAAATATGCTAGCCCTTTCACAAGATAAAGAAAGATTAACTTCATCTTGGAGTGCATCTGTAAAAAAATCAACATACATGCATCTTGAAAGCCAAATACCAAAAAATAAAAGAATGCGGGCATATAACTGGAAAAATATTTCACTTATACTTTTCTTTATCTTTATTGAACTTGCACTAGTTGGCGTGCTTGTTTCAACATTTATCATTAGTTCTCTTAAAAATTTTAGTACGCTGGCATTTATATTCTTTTTAATTTTGACGCTGATTGCGAGTGGGGTTATATTCTATTCTGCAAAAAAACTAAGGGCTCATATAAACCCAAAAAATTCAATAAAAACATTTGCCGAAGCAATACTAAACGCATTTAAAACAAACAAAATGATAAATAAAAATGTAAAACTTGTTGTTAGTGATGATGATAATGAATCAACTATAAGAGTTTACCTTAAAAACGGGAAACGAAAAGAACAAGATATTTTTAACACAGCGATTTGTGAACTTTTGTCGCCAATAGATAATCCAAAATATATTATTGTAAAGAAAAATGCTTCTAGTTTTAATTATATCTATTCATTTTCATGTCCTACTGCACTTTCAAAAACCAAAAACCTAGCCCAAAGCCTGCAAAAAGAACTTAACTCATCATCTGGAAATTTTGTTCTTGTGCATACAAGTGGTAATAATGGCAAAAAAGTTCTTAATAAGTGCAAAAAATTTTCATATGTAATGTTTAACAAAAAAGAAATTAGGAAAAAACAAAGCAATAAATAAAGTAGCACAAAATTGTGTTACTTTTTTATTAGTCGAGTTTTGTCATAATGGCAAACTTAGCAAAATTATCACATATAATCATAATATGGAAATTAAAATAGCAAAGATATGTGGTTTATGTGGCGGCTGCCAAAATGCAATAAACAAAACTTTGAAAGCACTTGAAAGCCATAAAAAAATTAGTGTATTTAAGCAACTTGTGCATAATGATATGGTTAACAATATGTTAACGCAAAAAGGGGCTGCAACCAAGAATAGTTTAAAAGAATTAGTCCACGGAGATATCGTTGTTTTGCGTGCTCACGGAGAACCCCCTGCGACCTATGATTATCTGCACGACAACAAAATAAAATACATAGATTGCACCTGCCGGTTAGTAAAAAAAATTCATGAGCTAGCTGAGTATTACAGTGAAAAAGGCTACACACTTGTTTTAATTGGCAAGAGTGGGCATCCAGAGATTGTTGGAACGCTTGGATATATTAATGGAAAAAGCTATTTGGTCGGTAGTGAACATGATATAGACTTGATACAAATTGCCACAAATGAAAGAATATGCGTTTTATATCAAACTACTTTTAATGAGCAAAAAGCCGCTTTTTTATTTAAATATTTGAAAAATAAATTTGCAAATAATGAAGTTTTAAATAAAAACACAATTTGTCCAGTACAAAAACAGATAAATTCCTCTGCCCTAGAACTTGC
>CADBOH010000005.1 GCA_902796285.1 uncultured Eubacteriales bacterium
GATACACTCGAGGTGGTAATAGCTGCAAATTCAAGTGCAAGCTTCAACTTAAGAGATGGTGACACAACAGAATACGTTTCATTGACAAATAGTGGAACGCCTTATGCAAAAACTTACTATATTTCATTATCATCAAAGTTCAATAAAATATTAGCAGAGGGTGATCCAATAACAATAAGTGATGTGACTGGTGGATGCTTGGGTATATACTATTTAACGGATGATTCAATGAATGTTAATAAGTTATATACTCCTCTTGTTAACGGTGATGCTTTTGACGCAAATGTGGTATATTATACTGAGAATAACGGCAAATACACTGTAGCTAATATATCAGCTTTTGTGGATGGTGTAAGCTACTACACAAGAGGTGATAATATTACAATCACTATTTCCGAAATTACAAATGAAACAGTTTATGTGGATAATGCCGCAATGATAAGAACAAATGGCTATTATACAATAAACAAATATTATATCTTAGTTAACAATGACAATGGCTATCGTTATCGCATTTCAAAGCTATACTATGTTACAGGCAAGTATTACAAAATGCAAGAGCAGACAGAAACAGTAATTCCTGTAAATGTTAATGTAACTGTTGATGGGGATAAGTATGTCAGCACAATACCTTGGTCAAATTGGGAAAATGCCATTAAACTCTATAAAGCTGATGTAGGCCCAACTGGTATTAGCCAAGGAATACAAATAGATGCTGATGATGTTGATAATCAAATACTACAATTCTACATTGACTCAACAAGTGGTGGTTCAGGTTATGCAACTATTGACAATGATGGTAAAATTAAATTACTAGATGGCTGGACAAGTGATCAGTATCTTACAATCATTATCAAGATGAAAGTATCAGGTTATGATAGAGATATAAGCAAGGATTCCGACAATGCCGGCGAAGTTACACTTGGCAGTGTTAGAATATGTGGACAGTATAACATAACTTATTTGGATGAAAATGGGGAAGAATATACAGGATCAGTCACCGGTCCTGCAAATGCAGTTGGTAGTGTAACTCTTCCATCTCCAACAAGAGAATATTATACATTTGTGGGTTGGTATAGTGATTCAGGGTGCACAGATGCAAACAAAATTGAAAACAATCAAATTAATGTTACACAAAATACAACTGTTTATGCAAAGTGGAAAAAGAACATTTTAACCGTAAACTACCACTTAAATGGTGGAACAGCAGTTGAAGGCAACGATGGACAATTTACTAATAATGATCCATCTCTTTCGTCAGATTGGGAATATGGTGTGGAACGACAATATGGACTTACCAATCCTTCTACTACTCGCGTTACTAGAGATGGATATACAGCTAATCAGGTATATTATAATACTCAACCAGATGGGAATGGATACAATGTTGCAGCGGATAATTTGACTTATGCTCAACAAGTTGCAGAAGCTGCAGGTGTGCTTGATCAATTTAAAGCAGGCAATACAACAGTAGATCTATATGTAATATGGATTCCTAACACATAATAATTTAAAAAACTATAATAAAAGGAGAAAAAATGTTTTTATCAGTACTATTTTTAATCATTGCAATAACTTTTGTGCTTAACTTTTTTCTCCTTATTGTTATGGTGTTTTTGGAAAAAAGAAAACCTCAAAATATCATAGCATGGCTTACGCTTTTAACCTTTTTGCCAATAGTTGGATTTGGTGTCTACATGATTTTTGGCAGTGGACTCAGTGTTAGAACAAGGCGCATGATAAAACGTAAAGCAATATCAGAGCGCGACATAATTCGAAATATTAAAGGTATTCAATCTCTTGAAGAAGCCAAACTTGATGGAATTTTAAAAGATGATAGTGAACTTGTTTCGTTATGTTATAGTTTTGGTTCTTATCCAATACCCGGCAACGATATCAAAATATTCACAAACGGTGAAGATAAGATTAAATCGTTAAAAAACGACTTAAAAAATGCAAAAAAATCCATTAATATGGAGTATTATATTTTTGCAAACGATAAAGTCGGCAATGAAATAATGGATCTTTTGTGTGAAAAAGCACGTGAGGGCGTTGAAGTCAACTTTATCTATGACTCAATTGGTTCAAGAAAAACTAGAAGAAAATTTTTTAGAAAGCTTGAAACAGCAGGCGGAAATGTTGGAGAATTTTTTCCACCTTTAATAAGATTAATCAACATGAAAATAAACTATCGTAATCACAGAAAAATTGTGGTTATTGATGGCAAAATTGCATATACTGGCGGTGTAAATATGCGTGATGATCACCTGGGCAGAAGCAAAAAGTTGACTCCATGGCGTGATACACATATTAGAATTGAGGGGAGCGGGGCTTATGCACTGCAAAACATATTTTTGGATGATTGGAGATATTGTAAAAATGATAACACTCCACCAAAGCTCTATCTTGAAAATGGATTTTTTCCTAGCCCTCAAATAAGGGGTAATGCAACAATTCAAGTTGTTTCTTCTGGGCCAGACAGTCAAGTGCAAAAGATAAAAGAGACTTTTGTTAAGATGATTTTAAATGCAAAAGAAAGAGTTTATTTGCAAACTCCATACTTCATCCCAGATGATGTGTTCTTCGCCGCTTTGCGTATTGCTGTAAAGAGTGGAGTTGATGTGCGAATAATGGTGCCGATGATTCCGGATAAGAAAACCGTCTATCTTGCCACGCTATCTTACTTAAAGGAGATGGCTGATTTAGATATAAAAATTTATCTTTACAAAGGATTTTTGCATAGCAAAACACTTTTGATCGACAACAACAAACTTTCAGTCGGTACTTGCAATACTGATAATCGTTCATTTGGGCTTAATTTTGAAGATACTGCAATAATTTATTCAAAACAAATCAATGAACAATATTCTAAAATTTTCGAAAAGGACATTAAAAACTCTCAACTGGTTGGAAAAAATTACTTCCAAAAGAAGAGATGGATTACAAAAATATTGCAAGCAATTATGAGACTTTTGTCTTCGCTCTTATAAAAAAAGGAAAAAAGCAATAAGAAAAATGAAAATCTTATTGCTTTTATTTTGGGTTTGTGTTATACTTTCAAAGTAATAAGTTTATATTAAAGAGTTGTTTGTTAGTATATATTATAAATGTCTACCGATCTTATTACTCTAATATATTTATGTCATCATGCGTTCATAGCTCAGCTGGATAGAGCGTTCGTCTACGGAACGAAAGGTCTGGGGTTCGAATCCCTATGGACGCACCAAATTCTCAACTTATTCCAGCTGAGCTGCTCAGCTGAAAACAAAAAATATTTGTAATGTTTTTTGTTGCAAACTCGTTTTGCCTGCGTCTTTGCAAGCAAACGCCATCAAAATTCGTTTTAATGAGCGTTAGTCTA
>CADBOH010000006.1 GCA_902796285.1 uncultured Eubacteriales bacterium
GGAAGCCCATCAATTAATACAAACATTTTTGAAGGCACACTAACCAAGCAAGCGAGCACAAATACAAACTCAAGAGTTGGGTTGATTTGTGGATCATACACAGGCAAAATAACAGATTGTTTGGGAATAAGCTCACAAACTGGATTAATATTAAATCCAGCCGGATCCAGACAAGATTGCATGTCAATATTAAATGGCACTGTTTCAAAAAGTTCGCAAGGCAGCGTTCAAGATAGTTTTACAAATTGGGCGCCAGTGACTAATATGAAAACTCCAATGCTTCCAAAAGCACTTTTCTGGATTGTTTAACTTGTAAAACACAAAAAAGCGATAAATTTTGTCGCTTTTTTGTTTTTATGTTAAAATTTTAGTGTATTGTGGTGTTGTCATAATACCTTTACTTCAAGCATACATTATCTTGTCTCGTGGAGGGAATTATGGAAAAATTTCAAATTTATGATGATATAAAGACAAGAACTAATGGAGACATATATATTGGTGTTGTTGGACCTGTGCGAGTTGGAAAGTCAACATTTATTACCAATTTCATGCAAAAATTAGTGCTTCCTAATATCACAGAAAAAAATGCAAAAGAAAGAACTATTGATGAGCTGCCACAAAGTGCTGATGGGAAAACGATTATGACAACTCAACCACATTTTGTCCCAAATGAAGCAGTTCAAATAAAAGTTGATAACGCAGAAATGAAAGTAAGGATGATTGACTGCGTTGGATATCTTGCAAGTGGAGTTATGGGGCATATTGAAGACGATAAGCCAAGACTTGTAAAAACCCCTTGGTCTGAAAAGGAACTTCCTTTTGAAGAGGCTGCCGAACTTGGAACAAGCAAAGTGATTAAAGAGCATTCTACAATTGGCATTGTTGTTACAACCGATGGTTCAGTCACAGACCTTGCAAGAAACAACTATGTTGAAGCGGAAGAGCGCGTGGTAAAAGAGCTTAAAGAGTGTGGCAAACCTTTCGTAATTGTTTTAAACTGCAAAAACCCAAACTCAAATGATAATAAAAAGTTATCGGTCGCTCTTCAAGAAAAATATCAGGTGCCAGTGGTTGCTTTAAATGCACTTGAACTTAAAGATGAAGATGTTGACAAAATTGTTGAAAATGTTTTGATGGAGTTTCCAGTAAAATCAATTCAAATTAAAATGCCAGATTGGCTTCGCGCACTTGATTATGAAGATGACATTATTGAGGAAATTGCAACTGAAATGAGAAAAGCGGCTGCGGAAATGATAAAATTAAGTGATGCAAACAAAAATCAAGTTGCATTTAAGGAAAGTGAGAACTTTGATCCAGTAACTATTGCAGCGATTGAGGCGGGTAATGGAACGATAAAATTTAACGTAGTGCCAAAAGCAGACTTATTTTATAAGGTTTTGTCAAACGAGTGCGGTTTTGAAATAAATGATGACTTTAGCCTTGTTAGCATTATTAAAGATTTGGCAGAGGCAAAAAAGGAATATGACAAAATTAAGGATGCACTTGAAGAAGTTAAAACAACAGGTTATGGTATCGTTCAACCAAAACGAGATGATCTTGAACTTGGCGAGCCTGAGATTATCAAACAGGGCAACAAGTTTGGACTTAAAATTAAAGCGTCAGCACCAAGTTTGCATATTATGCGTGTGGATGTTGAAACGGAAGTTACTCCACTTGTTGGCACTGAGGACCAAAGCCAAGATCTTGCCAAAAATCTTGTTGAGCAGTATGAAAAAGACCCACATCTTTTGTGGGAAACAAACATTTTGGGCAAATCACTTTATAGCCTAGTAGGTGAAAATATAAACTCAAAAATTGTTATGATGCCTATTGAAGCCCAACGAAAGATGAGAAAAACGCTTTCAAGAATTGTAAACGAAGGCAAGGGCGGAGTATTGTGTATTTTGTTATAAAAAAACTTAAAAAGCATGGTGAAAAACATCATGTTTTTTTTGTATGAATCTATAAATTTTTAAATAAAAATTATAAAAAATCACAAAATTATTTTGAATAGGGGTTTTAAAGTGTTACAATAAAACCGACTAAAAAAAGGAGGCGAAAAAGTGGGGAAAAGTTTGAAATATTTGATTATTTCTTTGTTCGCCCTCCTTGTTTTTTCATGTGGGATAGTGCTTATTTCTCACGATTTTTCGGCCAATAATAATAGCACCCAAGAGGAAAAAGAAATTGAAGAAAGTGATGCGACAGAATATTATATGGCTGTCAAAATCGAAATCTATAGTTATGGTGCTAGTGCAAATTTTTGCGAGGTTAAAATAGAAGATAAAACGCAATCATCTGGCTGGTATTGGGTAAAGAAAGATGTTTACGCAAGTTTTGATGGAGCTGGTCAAGGGAAGGGCAGTTCTAGTTTATCTTGCGAATTTAACAGTGAAACTAGTCATAAAACAATGTATTTTGGGATAAATGATAGAGATGCCCTCGGGGATACAAGTGATAAAGATTTTAAATATCTTCTTACTTTTAGTGTGTTTTCGCAGTGGGGATATTATGATTATCAGTTAACTATTGGTTCAACTAGTGTAGGCTCCGGCTTGAGTGAGCAGGGTGTAGGAGCCATTTTTACAGATACTCGCTCTACCGGGGCAAAAAATAACGCGAGTTCTGGTGGATATGGAAAGGTTCCGCAATCAGACTACAATTATATTTTATCAATGAGAGCTACAACAATGATATTTTTTTCAAACACCAATGAAACAGCGTACGCAAAATATGGTTATGTTGGTGTATATTCTGGAGCAGGGAGCTGGAGTGGTACAAAGTCTATTACAAAGCCTACCAAAGCTGGGTATACGTTTAACGGGTGGGAGACCGCAGGAGGCACTTTAATTTTAGACAAGAACAACAACTTCAAAAGGGGGGTAAGCGGATATACTGATAGTAGCGGAAACTGGAAATATGATGGCAGCAGCCTGGAGCTGCGCGCTCGCTGGACTCCTATAACATATAATATAACCTTTGATGCAAACAAGCCTGCGAGTATGACAAGCAATATCACGCAGACATTGAATGGCGATGCTTACACATCTACACCGACAACAATGTCAAATTTTGTTGAATTTGATTCGTCCGTTTCAAAAACAGCAAAAGCATCAGCATTAGGGTGGACTTTTAATGGATATTATACGAGCGCATCTGGTGGACAAAGAATATTTGATGGCAATGGGAATATTGTAAAAGATGTATCTGGCTATACAGATAGCAACGGAAAGTGGAAAAAAGCGGCTAACACTAGTCTTTATGCCCAGTGGACAGCAAATAAATATAAGACACAATTTGTTTATGGCAATGGCTCAAATAATTTGGAATCAGATGGAACTTACGACGAAGCTTTTTCCGTGTCTGTTCCAACAAGAACGGGATACACATTCAAGGGTTGGGAAATTACGGGAATGGATACGGCGTGTACCCACTATTATGGTTCATCAAGTAATAGCAATGAAACCATGAAAACGGATGCGACTAGCTTTAAAAACCTCAGGGCATCATCTGGGACTGTTAAACTAACTGCATTATGGAGCGCTAATACTTACACAATAACTCTTGATGGGCAGTCAGCAACAACACTCAACACGGCTCAAATTTATGAAAAATATGACAATGGGTATTATCTAGATTCAGCGGCTTCAAAAAAAATGTCGCAGAGTGCAAACAAGATTACAATTCCAATTAGAACGGGTTATTCTTTTGAAGGATACTATACTGCGGCTAATGGTGGCGGTGACCAATATATTAACGCTAGTGGATTTATTACAACACAAGCGGCAAACAATCATTTTAGTGCAAATGGCAAATTGTACGCAAAATGGTTGAACGTTTATTCAATCTCATTAAATCAGCAGGGCGGCTCAGGTGGAACAACAACGATTTACGAGAAAAAGGGTGATGGATATTACTTAAACTTTACACCTAGCGTGGCTACAAACAAAATGACAACTTCTGCAAAACCAATCACTGTTTCAAAAAGAGTAGGTTATACTTTTGACGGATATTACACAGCAACTAATGGCGGTGGCACTCAGTATATAGACGCAAATGGTTATTTGACAAATAAGGCATCAAGCACCAATTTTAGCGCAAATGGAACTCTTTACGCAAAGTGGACAGCAAATACATATACTTTGACATTGAATGCAAATGGTGGGACTGTAAGCACTACAACTAAAACTGTGACATATGGGCAAACATATACAAACTTGCCAACACCAACAAGAGATGGTTATACTTTTGCTGGATGGTATGCAGAATTTAATAAAACAGCTGATGATGTTCTCAACTATGGAAGAGCGTATATGTATACGAATAAAGTGAATATTCGATTGGATGCCTATATGGATAATTGGAGTCAATACAACAATAATCAAAGGCTAATTAGTTGTACGCAAAACGGTGGATGGTCATTTGAAA
The DNA here is from genome assembly GCA_902796285.1 of uncultured Eubacteriales bacterium. Classification (GTDB taxonomy): domain Bacteria; phylum Bacillota; class Clostridia; order Christensenellales; family UBA1242; genus Caccovivens. The sequence continues at coordinate 4,429 of CADBOH010000006.1, forward strand.
ACAGTGGAGCTGTAAAAGGATTATTCTGGGATAGCACAACATCTGCATATAAAAGAATAAGTTATTCAAGTTGGGCAAACTTGGCTTCAGGGTGGCATAGTTTTGACTTAATATATGATGGCTCAAATGGGAAAATGTATATTGATGGGCAACTTGTTGGCACACAAACTGGGATAACACTTAGTTATCATGCAACAAACTCAATTTTTGTTGGTGATGAGGCCGGTTCAGTTCAAGATAAAGGTGATGGGTATTATTTCCAAGGGAAGATTGCAAATGTAGTAATTAAGAATGATGCGACAAGGATCGCCGATGCGCGCAATTCTTGGACTGCACCTGCGGGCAATGTGACTTTAAAAGCGAGATGGAAAGAAACTTGGGCTCAACATGCATCAAGCACAGCCCCAGCGCAAATTGGTGGAAAATATCAAATTGCAAGTGAAGGGGATCTTGCTTGGTTTGCAAAAAAGGTTTATGAGGGTAATACGTCATACAAAGCTGTGCTCACCAAAAATCTTGATTTAAGTCAGTATACTTGGTATCCAATTGGTACTTCTGCCAAACCTTATGTTGGAGTGTTTGATGGACAAGGTTATGAAATAAAAGGAGTAAAAACCAATAACTTATCAAACGGCGGAGTTGAAGGTTTGTTTGGGCATTTAGGAGCAGGAACAGTTCAAAATGTGTATATTCGTGATTCAGCTATCACAGGGAAAACCGCAGCCGGTGGTGTAGTTGGCAGTATAACAGACGCCGGCATTGTAACAAAATGTGTTGTGTATAACACAACTGTAAGAGGTGGCACATGTGGTGGAATTGTAGGGATAGCAAATTGTCAGATATCAAATTGTGCGTTTGTATATTTAAAAGACGGTACGAGCCCAATTTCAGGCAGTAGAGTAGGCTTAATAGTTGGACAAAACGGCGGGGCGACAAAAGATTGTGTTGCTGCGACTAAGATAATAACAGAGATGAATATGAATGGGTCTGATGCAAAGAATGTAGATATAGATAGTTGCATGAAAAAACTCGGCGAAAGTGCAAACGAAATTAGCAGTGCGGGGAATTTTACCAATTGGAGGGATGTAGACAACATGTTTGTTTCAAAACTTCCAAAAGCACTTTTCTGGCTTGCTAATTGGTAAAAACAAAAGAGCGATAAATTTTATCGCTTTTTTTGTTGCAAAAAGATTGTGTTTGTTAACAATTAATTATTTTTTTAAAACACTTTGAAAATTCATTAAAAAATGGTATCATTATTGTAACTATGAATTATGATCTTAGCACTTTAAATGAAGAACAACTTTCCGCTCTCAAACAAACTGAGGGCGCTGTTTTGGTTACGGCTGGTGCAGGCTCTGGTAAAACCAAACTTTTGACATACAGAATTGCATATTTGATTGGCGATTTGGGAGTTAGCCCTTACAATATTTTGGCTATAACATTTACAAACAAGGCCGCAGGCGAAATGAGGGAAAGAGTGGCTGCCATAGTTGATGGGGCTGATCGAATTTGGATTTCAACATTTCACTCAATGTGTGCAAAAATTTTGAGGATGGAGATCGAAAATCTTTCGCCATTTACAAAAGATTTTACTATTTATAGTGAAAGTGACAGCGAGAAGGTTTTAAAAGAAGTTTTGACTGAACATGCAATGCTTGATGAAAAATTTAAAAAGACAGTTGCATTTCATTTGTCAAATTGGAAAAACGGCAACCAAACCTTGGAGGACTATTTGCTCACCCATAAAGATGAGTATGATATGCGAAGGATAGGTCAGTGCATAATGGCTTATCAAGACAAACTTAAAAAGAATAATGCGCTTGATTTTGATGATTTGTTGTTAAAAACAGTTGAAATATTTAAAAAATATCCTGAAATTTTAGAAAAATATGCATGCAGATTCCGTTATATTTTGGTTGACGAATTTCAAGATACAAACACAGTGCAATACAACATAGTAAAAATGCTTGCACAAGTCCATGGCAATATTTTTGTAGTTGGAGATGAGGATCAATGTATTTACTCATGGCGCGGGGCAAACTTTCAAAATATTTTTAATATAAAAAAAGATTTTCCTGATGTAAAAGTGTTTAAGCTTGAACGTAATTACCGCTCAACAAAGGAGATAATTTCTGTTGCTAACAATGTTATTAAAAACAACAAATCTAGATTTAACAAAAATATGTGGACAGAAAAAAACGAGGGTGAAAAGCCGGTTATTTTTGAGGCTTTTGATGAGAGAGATGAAGCAAGTTTTGTTGCAAGAAACATTTCAAAGCTTGTTAATGAGGGCTATTCATACAAAGACTTTGCGGTTCTTATGCGACTTAATGCGCTGTCAAGAAGTTTTGAGGAAGCTTTTTTATCTTACAATATTCCACATCGCGTGTTTGGGGGGGGTAAATTTTACGAAAGAGTTGAGATTAAAAACATCGTTGCTTATTTACGGCTGTTTATAAATCCAAAAGATGATGTATCTTTTGCGCGTGTTATAAACTTTCCAAAACGTGGAATAGGTGATGGCACGATTGCTAAACTTCAAGCTTTAAATTATGATAAATCATTGCTTGAAAATGTTTTATCACAGGATATGAAAGATTCAATTCTTGTTAAAAAATTTCAATCCTTTATTGAGGGGTATGAGCAATCATTAAAGGTTTCTAAAGAAAATCTATCAAAATTTGTTGAAAATGTTATATCTTCCTTTAAAATAAGAGAGGCATACAATCCAAAAGATGACGATGATCTTGATAGGCTTTTAAATATTGACCAATTTATTTCATCTGTAAAGGAGTTTGAAGCATTAAATCCAGATGCATCACTTGGTGACTTTTTGGAGAACATAACACTTGCAAGTGATGTTGATGAGATTGGCAGCGAAGGCTCTGTTACGATCGCAACAATTCATGCTGTAAAAGGGCTTGAATTTAAGTGCGTGTTTGTTGTTGGGCTTGAAGAAGGATTATTTCCAATTTCACGTGCGTTTGATAGCATCGCAGATATGGAAGAAGAGCGTAGACTTATGTATGTTGCCCTTACACGTGCTGAAGAAAAGCTATATTTATCACACTGCACAAAAAGATATATGTATGGGCAAAGTCAATATCAGTCAAATAGTAGGTTTTTAAAAGAACTTGGGCTTGTTGAGTTTGCTTCTGCACGCAAAAGCTTTGGGTTGCAGGATGGCGGCTATAAAAAGACCTATGGTGGATATCACGAAGGCCGGGATGTTGATATTGATAAATTTAATAGCTACTCAACAGAGTCTCCTCAAAAAATTTTTAATCACGACAACTTTTTCAAAAAAGAAGAACCAAAACCAAGAAGGGATTTTTCGGTGTATGAAGTTGGGCAAACTGTTGAACATCCAAGATATGGAGTAGGGCAGATTGTTGAAATTTCTAGCGATGGTTTGGTTGGTGATATAGTTTTTGAGGATTTTGGCAGAAAGAGTTTAATGCTTGATCTTGCACCACTTACTATTATTGAATAAAGGGGAAATTATGGATAAAATTGAAAGGATGAAGGAGCTTATCAAAGAGATTGAAAAACATAATTACAATTATTATGTGCTTGACAATCCAACAATCTCTGATAGCGAATATGACAAACTTTATTACACTCTTGTTGACCTTGAAAGTGAAACAGGGGTAGTTTTGCCATATTCTCCAACTCAAAGAGTAGGTGACACCGTATTAAAGGGTTTTACAAAAAAGCGTCACGAAGTTCCACTTTACTCATTAAACAAGGTTCGCGACTTTGATGATCTTTCATCTTGGGTTCATGAAATGAAAAAACTTGCAAATGATACAGATTTTATTGTTGAATACAAGTTTGATGGTTTGCAGATTGTGCTTGAATATAATGATGGCGTTTTTGTTGGCGCAACAACAAGAGGGAATGGTACAATAGGTGAAGATGTTTCACTGCAAGTAAAAACAATTCAGTCGGTTCCGTTAAAAATAAAATACAAGGGCAGGCTTATTGTTCAGGGCGAAGGCATGATGACTAATTCAAGTTTTGAAGATTACAACAAAAAGGCTGAGGAAAAATTAAAAAATCCTCGCAATGCGGCTGCTGGAGCGATAAGAAATCTCGATCCAAAGGAAACGGCAAAACGTAAACTTGATTATTTTTGCTATTCAATACTGCTTTGCCCAGACAAGCACTTTGAATCTCAGTATGAGATGAGAGAATTTTTGAAAGAAAATGGTTTTCAAACTGGTGATTTTTATAGAATATGTAAAACAGACAAAGAAATAATCGATGCCATAAAAGAAATTGACAAAGTAAAATCAAAACTTGATGTTCTTATTGATGGTATGGTAATTAAAATCAACAGAACAAAAGAACGTGAAGAAATTGGCTGGACGGCAAAATATCCAAAATGGGCGATGGCATATAAATTTGAAGCGCAAGAGGCATCAACACTGCTAAAAAATGTTGTTTGGCAGGTTGGTAGAAGCGGAAGAATAACACCAATTGCAAACCTTGAGCCTGTTGTTCTAGCTGGAGTAACAATTTCAAGAGCAACGCTAAATAATATTGATGATATCAAAAGAAAAGGCGTTTATGAAAATGCAAGAGTATTTGTTCGCAGAAGCAATGAGGTTATTCCAGAAATTATGGGACTTGCCGAAAAATTTGATGACTCAAAGGAAATAATAGTTCCAACGCTTTGCCCATCTTGTGGAAAGCCTTTAACTCAAAAAGGTCCTTTGCTGTTCTGCACAAATCATGATGGTTGTAAGGAACAAATTGTTGATAGACTTTCTCACTTTTCGTCACGAGAAGCGTTTAATATTGATGGATTATCAGACAAAACAATTGAAGCTTTTTATGAAAACTTGGGTATTCGCAATTTTGCTGATATTTTTCTGTTAAAAAAGCAAGATTTGTTAAAACTTGACAAATTTAAAGATAAAAAGGCTGAAAATATAATAAATTCAATAGAAAAAAGCAAAAATATTGACTTGTATAGATTTCTGTTTGCTCTTGGCATAGGTGAAGTTGGAGTTAAAACTGCCAAAGACCTTGCAAGAAGATTTGGCACTTTTGAAAGTATCAAAAACGCAAGTGAAGA
>CADBOH010000007.1 GCA_902796285.1 uncultured Eubacteriales bacterium
AATTCGATCAAAAAACATGCTCACTCAATTAGTCTTGGAAAAAGAATTTTAAGGTGTGACACAGCAGTAACAGCTACACTTGCACTTGTTGGAATTTTATCGGGGAATTAAAAAATCACGGACCTGATCCGTGATTTTTTTACTTCATACTCTTTAAATAATTGTTATATTTTGTATAAGAACTCTCATCAAGTGCTGATGCAATCTCCTCAAGTTTTGCTTTCAGGTTTTTATCAAGCTTTTTAGGGCACTCAGCTTTAACAGTTACAAGAAGGTCTCCATATGCCTCTCTATTAAGCATCTTAACACCTTTATTTTTAATTCTCATAACGGTTCCACTTGCGGTGAGTTCTGGTATTGTGAGTGTATATTTCCCACCAAGAATTGGCACATCAACCTTCCCACCCAAAAGTGTGGTTGTAAATGGAACATAAAGATCCATATACAAATCATTGCCTTTTCTTGTCAAAATTTTATGTTGTAAAACTGAAACTTTGATGTTAAGATCCCCATTAACACCTTCTCTTGTTGGAGCGTTTCCCTCTCCCCTCATGCGAAGTGTTTGACCATCGTCAATTCCCGCTGGGAACTTAACCTTTATGTTTTTATTAACTCTGTTATAGCCTCGTCCCGCGCAATCAGGACATTTTTCTTTCACAATTTTGCCAGAGCCATTACACTTTGGACAAGATCCTTCTCTTATAGTAGTGCCAAAGAGTGTATTTTGTTGAAAACGCACTCTTCCTGTTCCTCCACACTCACTGCATGTGGTAAACTCTTTGCCATCTTTGGCGCCAGTCCCCTTACATGAAGCACATCTTTCAATTTTACCAAGCGTAATATTCTTTTCACATCCAAATGCAGCCTCTTCAAACGTGAGATCCATTGCAAGATTGATGTCTTGGCCTCTGGCTTGGCTATGAGTTTCTCCTCTCCCGCCAAATGCAGAAAAGATGTCGGAAAAGATGTCGGATAATCCGCCACCGCCTCCGCCAAAGAAATCGCCAAATCCACCAGCCCCGCCGCCGTCTGCACCAAATGGATTGCCGTCGGCTGAGCCAAATTGATCATAGTTTGCTCTTTTTTTGCTATCTCCTAATACCTCGTAAGCCTCATTTATTTCTTTAAACTTATTCGCAGCTTCTTCGGTATTATTTAGATCTGGGTGATATTTTTTTGCTAGGCGACGATAAGCACTCTTTATCTCATCCTCGCTAGCACTTTTGTCGACCCCTAAAATTGAATAGTAATCTTTGTTTGCCATAATATTTCCTTGTTTTTTAACTATTACTCACACTCATTTAGTGCGTTTAATTTTTTAAATAATTTAACTAAATAATCACAACAACAAAAGTTTGTATGAAATTGGGGAGAAGATTGATCTCCCCAAGCCTTTTTTCTCTTTAATTACAAGAAGTTCAACTCAATTAGTCAACAACAACTTCTGGATTTCCGTCGTTATTTCCGTTATTGTCTCCATTTGGATTTGGATTTTCTCCGTTTGCTCCATTAGGGTTTGCTGATTGATACATCTTTGAAACTATGCCATTTGAAACATTTGTAAGTTCATCGATTGCTTTTTTAACAACCTCGATATCTTCACTTTCAAAATCTTTCTTAGCCTTTTCGATGGCTTCAGTAAGTTTTGTTTTATCTTCTTCAGCAAGTTTATCGCCGTTGTCTTTAAGCATCTTTTCAAGCCCATAAACCATGTTGTCGGCTTGATTTTTTGTTTCAACAAGTTCCTTTCTCTTCTTATCTTCTTCAGCATGAGCCTCAGCTTCTTTAATTGCTTTTTGGATATCTTCTTCTTTAAGATTTGAAGATGCAGTGATTGTGATATTTTGTTCCTTGTTTGTTCCAAGATCTTTTGCAGAAACTTTTACGATACCATTTGCATCAATATCAAATGTAACTTCGATTTGAGGAACTCCTCTTGGTGCTGGTGGAATATCTGAAAGTTGGAATCTGCCAAGAGTCTTGTTTTGGTTAGCAAATTCTCTCTCACCTTGCAATACGTGAATATCAACGCCTGGTTGATTATCAACAGCAGTTGAGAATACTTGTGATTTTCTAGTTGGGATAGTTGTATTTCTTTCAATAAGTTTTGTAAATACTCCACCCAAAGTTTCAATACCAAGTGAAAGTGGAGTTACATCAAGAAGTAAAACATCTTTAACTTCTCCACCAAGAACACCACCTTGAATTGCAGCACCAACGGCTACACATTCGTCAGGGTTAATGCCTTTGTATGGCTCTTTGCCTGTAAAGTTTTTAACCGCTTCATAAACGGCTGGAATACGAGTTGAACCGCCCACCAAAATAACTTTATTGATTTGATCTTTGTTAAGTTTTGCATCAGCAAGTGCTCTAACTGTGCAATCAATTGTTTCTTTTACAAGATCTTCAGTGATTGTATCAAATTTAGCACGAGTGAGTTCATATTCCATATGTTTTGGACCGGTTGCGTCTGCTGAAATAAATGGAAGTGAAATAGTTGTTTTTGGTGTTGCAGAAAGGTCAATCTTTGCTTTTTCTGCGGCTTCTTTAAGTCTTTGCATTGCAAGTTTATCACCAGTCAAATCAATTCCATTTGTCTTTTTAAATTCTTCAACCAAGAGATCTATGATTCTGTTATCAAAATCATCACCACCAAGGCGAGTATTTCCGTTTGTTGAAAGAACTTCAAATACGCCGTCACCTATTTCAAGAATAGAAACATCAAATGTTCCACCACCAAGGTCATAAACTAAAATCTTTTGATTTGCGTTTTCCCCTTTATCGAGGCCATATGCAAGTGCTGCTGCTGTTGGCTCATTAATAATTCTAAGAACTTCAAGCCCAGCAATCTTTCCAGCATCTTTTGTTGCTTGACGTTGAGAATCATTGAAGTATGCAGGAACAGTGATAACCGCTTGAGTTACTGCTGATCCGATATAGCTTTCAGCGTCTGCTTTAAGTTTTGCCAAGATCATAGATGAAATTTCTTGTGGAGTGTATTCTTTTCCATTAAGAGTAACTTTATAGTTTGTTCCCATCTCTCTCTTGATTGATTGAACAGTATTGTCAGCATTGACAATTGCCTGTCTTTTTGCGACTTTTCCAACAAGTCTTTCTCCTTCTTTTGTATATGCTACAACTGATGGAGTAGTTCTATCTCCTTCTGCGTTTGCAATAACGGTTGGTTTTCCGCCTTCCATAACTGCTACACATGAGTTTGTAGTTCCAAGGTCAATTCCAATAATCTTTCCCATAATATTAATCCTCCTTTTTATTGACAATGACTTTTGAATATCTAATGACTTTATCATTAAATATATATCCCGCTTGGTATTCGGCCAAGATGATATCGTTTTCTTTTGACTCATCTTTCATAACTGCAATAGCGTTATGTAGGTGTGGGTCATAAACCTTTCCTAGCGCCTCGATTTTTGTTACGCCCAAGTTTTTCAATGTTTCAATGATGCTGTTTTCAATCATTTCAACACCCTTTAAAACATTTTCATCATTTATGCTTTTTTTAGCCTCCGCAAATGTATCAAGACAAGGCAAGAATGCTTCAATAACTGAAACCTGTCCGTCAACCTTTGCTTTTTTTAAATCTTCAATTGTTCGCCTGCGGTAATTTTCAAAATCCGCTTGCACTTGCTTTGCAAGATTTAGGTATTCATTTGAATTATCTGTTTCCTTTTTCTCTTCTTCACCAAAGATTTCTGCAGGGTCAACATCTTCAATTTTTACTTCTTTTTCTTCTTTGTGCAAATCCTTCTTGCTCATCTATTCTCCTTTTATATCCTTTAAACTATCAATAACAACTTTAAGTGCTGAAGCAATTCCAGCGTAATCCATTCTTTGTGGACCAATAACACCTATTGAAGCAAGTTGCTTACCATTTACACATATTGGTGCTTTTACGACTGAGCAGCTATCATTTTCATCCCCAACGGTAACTTCAACATCTCCTTTGCCTGACATTTCAAGCATAGATGAAAGCTCATTTTCGTTTTCAAGCACATTAAGGATTTTTTTACCTTCCTCAATGTTGTCTTCCAAAAGTTTTACGCTTCCTTCACGCCTTACATCAAGATATCTTTGCTTATTTAACCTTTTAAGACCATGAATAAGCGAATTAACAACCGCTTGAAAGGCCGCAATTTCACCATGCATACCCTTTTCAAATTGCTCTATGTTTTCAATCATGTATCCAAGGGTTTCACCTTTAAAGTGATTTGTAAGATACTTAGATGCATCATCGCAATCCTGCACTGAAGCCTTAACATCTATCGTTTCAGTGATGTAGCCAGTGATTGTTCCAATCAAAACCATAACTTTATCTTCAATGAGTGGAAGCAGTTTAAATTCACTTAAAACCAAATTTTCATATCCATCCATCATAACAACCGTTGGATAGTTTGTGGCTTTTGAAACAACTTTGGCTATTTTTGAAACTATATCATTTAAAGATGATGTTCTTGATGTTATGATATCTTTAACTTCATCAAGTTGGCCACTTGTTGCGCTGCCCTCTTCAAGAAGATTTTCAACATAATATCTGTATCCCTGTGCAGTTGGAACTCTGCCCCCTGATGTATGAAGTTGCTTTAAAAATCCCATCGCTTCAAGTGTGTTAAGCTCACTTCTAAGTGTTGCCGTTGAGCAATCAAGCAGTGTTGTATCTTTTATGCCACCACTAGTTATTGGAGAACATTCTCTAATGTATTCTTCAACCGCCGCGCATAGGATTTTTTTCTTTCTCTCAGATAGTTCCATAAAAACCTCATTTTCGACTTTTTTAGCACTCTCTTTCTTAGACTGCTAGCAATAGTATATGCATTTTTGAAAAATTAGTCAAGACTTTTTGCCAAATTTTTTAATTTTTTTTAAAAAAGTTTCAAGTTGCATTAAATAGTAAAAACACAATATGTATAAATTGTACAAAAATAAAGGACGCACCTATCTGCGCCCTTTTGCTTTTAAAACATTTTTATTTGCCCACTAGCATAACTGGTCTGCTGAGGCTCATACACCCTATCACCTTCCTCGGCATCACCT
>CADBOH010000008.1 GCA_902796285.1 uncultured Eubacteriales bacterium
CTGCCCAGTAATTTTATTCTTGACATTTCATTATAGATATGTTATTATATTATCGTAGCAAGGAAAAGCAAAAAGAAATTTGAAAAAATACTTGACAAATTGCTAAAGATGTGCTATACTGATAATGTAATTAAGGAGATATGCTTATGAAAGAAATGACTGTGTTAGAGTACTTAGAGAAAACTGGTTTGTTAGAAGAATTTGCATATTCATATGGATATGATACAATTCCAAATAGCATTGACACTTTGATGAACGCTTTAGACGATTGCGAACTCAATTATTGGAGTTACTGTGTTGAAGACGCTGACGAAATTAAAGACCCGTCTATCACCGTGTTAGTGGTAGACCCGTACGAAAAAAGATACTTTGAATTATATGAAACTATCGTTGGATAGTTTTATATTTTACCACAAAGTTTACTGACCAGTAAAATCAAATGAAAAACTTTTTACATTTTGTTTAAATTTTTCTTGACATTTAATTCTAAATGTGGTATATTATATTTGTAATCAAGGAGGACATACTAATGATTATAAAAGATTGGAACATTTTCGAAATGACGGGTTATGAACCTAAAACAACATTCTATACTGACTTTTCAATTGCCGACAATTTTGGAGTGAGTGCAATTAAGGACACCTTCAAAAGAAGTTTTGAAAATTGGAAACATAATTATGTTTACCTTACAGAATTAGTAATGGTCTTAAATTGGAAAGAGTTTGAACATCAAAACAATGATGAATTTTTAAACCTTTATTATAAGTTATGGTGTATTGCTGATGAGTACGCTTGTAATAATCTAAAGGGAGACGAGCTGACTTATTTCTTTAGAACAACAGATTAAATGCTAGTGCCGAAAGGCTTTGTATATATAGACTGTAAGAAAATCAATTTACCTTTTCACCTTTGTTACCTTTTCTTTCTTTCTTACAGTCTTTTTTTAAAATGAATTTTTACTGCCCAGTAAAAGTTATTAAAATTTTTATTGACAATGGTTGTTGGTTGTGATATACTATAGGTGAAAGTTGAGGTAAGATATATGTTAGATTTATTAAAAACTGCTATTGAAATTTGTGGACTTGAAAGAACTATTATTACATTTGGAACGGTTGCTATATTCTTTGTTCTTGCAGCAATTACATTAACATTAATTGCAAAAAAAGTATTGACAACGATAAGATAATGTGGTATATTATAGGTACAGAAGAGAGGTAAATTAAAAATGACAGTAGTTGAATTAGTAAAAGTAATTGATAACCCTAGATTAGTAGAACCATTTATGCAGATTGTCAATGTAGTACCCGAGAACGTGTACAATGGGAAGAGTGGTGGATATTGGCAAGGAACTATCGCCGAATTGCTAAACAAATATTATAATCATAATCTCTTACAAGGATTAGGAAATGCCAAGGTCATAAAGTTAACAACGGCATATGATGACAACCTAGGAAAAGAAATCCCAGAGATTGTCGCAACGGACTTCTAGTCCGTTTTTTGTGCCCCGTTTTCCAACGCCTTTTACATTGTTTTTGCCCCGTTTGTTTTACTGCCCAGTAAATTTGTATTGGAAAATTATATTACTGCCCAGTAAAATTTATTGGAAAATTTTAAAATTTTTCTTGATAATAGTTTTGAAATGTGATAATATATAGGTGTCAAAGGACAAAGGAGAAACAAATATGTTATTTAAATTATTCCAAGTTAAAGATGTTGAAAACACTGAATTTGCATTTATGCCTTATAGATGGGGAAAAGAATATGACTTCAATGGTCTATATGAATGTACCTATACGGGATACATTGATACAACGTTTGATTTAGAAATTACAGACACCCTTGAAAGGATATTTCAGTATGGTAACGTTGGTAAATTTCCTAACTACAACACAAGAAGTATTTCAGTAAGTGACATTATAGTTTTAGGAACTAATCCATTCCATGCCTACTATGTAGAAGACTTTGGTTTTACTGAAGTACCAAGAAAGAACTTATCCTATGCTGACATAGAAAGTTGGTGGGATGAAGACTAGACCGAAAGGTCTTTCTTTTTCCTTGATAAAAATTACTGCCCAGTAAAACTTACTATTGCAATATTGTTGATTTAATGATATAATATAGACAGTTAAAGGGAGATGGTAAAAGAAAAAACTTTTAAAAAAATATTAAAAAATACTTGACAGAGAATTAATAAAATGATATAATGTATGTGTAATTGAAAAGGAGATTTGATTTATGACAAGAGAAGAATTAGTTAAGACTATCGTTGATGAAATTACTATTGATGAATTAGGAAATATCTTAAATGATATTAATAGTTGGGATGGGAGTTTTGAAGAGTTACGCTTTGAACATAATGATGAAGATTTCTTCAATACCTATTTCGAAAACAGAGTTGATGAAGCCGTAAGAGCAGTTTGCTATGGAGATTACAATTATACTGATGAATACGTAAGATTTAACACTTATGGAAATCTTGAAAGTTTTGATGAATGGCAAGTTGAAAATGAAATTACTTCAAATGCTACAGAAATCATCGAAAGATATCTTGAACTGTTAGAGGCAGAACCAAAGTATTTTGACCCTAACGATTATTTAGACACCGACCTTTGCGAACTCATTGAAAAACATTTCAGCGGGGAAGAAGAGGAAGAGGACGAATAGTCCTTTTTTCTTTAAGATGTTTTTTACTGCCCAGTAAAATATACCAAAAAAATTTTTCAAAAACCTATTGACAAGACTTTGTTTTGGGTGTATAATAAAGGCGTAAATTGAAAAGGAGAACTTAATATGAAGATTAGAGATTATGCATTAACTTGTGAAGGTGGTTGGTTAGATACTGATGTTACAGATACTGATATTGATATGTTAGTAGCATTTGTATGGGACGCAAACAGTAAAATTGAAGATGAATACGACCGTTTCTTATCACTGCTTGCAAATAATGTTGAAGTTAAGCAAGTACCAAATGAAAAGTATAATATGATTTGCGATTTCAGTGGTTACTTTAGAAATTTCAATGACGAACTGAAGAAACTGTATGACAATGAAGGTTGGGACATTGACGGAGACTTTGACGAAGACGAAACATATTATGACCTTGTATTATGTTTAGAAGGTTTAATCAGCGGTTATTCAAGCAATAGAGTATATGGAGAACTTAATAAGATATTAATGGGGAATAGGTCTTAAAGACCTATTTTTTTATTGACAAGGTTTTACTGCCCAGTAAATCTAATCAAAAAAAACTTTTTTATTTTTTTCAAAAAACCTATTGACAAGCGTTTACAAAAGGTGTATAATAAAGGCGTAAAGAGAGGTAAAAGAAATGATTAATTATTTAAAGTCTGAACTTGATGGTGAAACAGTATATGTTGCAGAACAGAACAAAAGAAACTTTAACGCTTTTATAACCTTACTTAACAGAGAGATAGACGCTAGAGGATTAAGAGCATATGCAATTCTAAAAACCGTTTTCGAAGACCATGGTGCTAGATTGATGTGGAATACTGTTGTAATTGGATATATTAGCAATAGCGGTGACAATTCAAGTTATCAAGCATTATATCACGGTGAATGGGACACTGTAAACAATTGGGAAAACTTAAATAGCATTGGTGAAGTACTTGAAAGAGTAATAAACGGACTAGAACACCTATGTGAAAATTAATATAACGGCATACCGTTATATTTTTTTTGATACTAAAATTTACTGCCCAGTAAAACTTCTTAAAATTTTTCTTGCAATTTGTTTGTAAATGGTGTATTATGATGTTGTCAGTTAGGACAAGGGAACAAAAAACTTTTTAAAAAAATGTTAAAAAGTACTTGACAACTGTTTAGATATATGATATAATAAGTACGTAAAGTGAGGTAACAGAAATGATTAAGTTAAAAGATTTACAGATGTTAAAAGATAATGATGGTATGACATTATTAAACGGCAA
>CADBOH010000009.1 GCA_902796285.1 uncultured Eubacteriales bacterium
AAAGCGGCAAGCCCAGCAACCATTGGTGTGGCAACAGAAGTTCCGCTAAGTTTTGTATACCCACCATTTAGTGCGCATGAGTTTATGTCAACACTCGGGGCAACTAAATCAGGTTTATAGCGCTGGAAGGCAGGACCTCTTGAAGAAAATTGCGCAAGCTCGAAAAATCCTTCATCATACTCATCATCATTTAATCTATTATCATTAAAACCACCAACCGTTATTATTTGGCTAGACACCCCAGGGCTTTTTATAGTTTGATATTGCGGCCCGCTATTCCCAGCGGCAGCAACAACTGTGACCCCCTCCCGCCAAATCGCTTCTGCCCCTGACATAATAGGGTCATTATAACCAAGCGGCTCACTGCCAAAACTCATGCATACAACTTTGATATTGTATCTCTTGTGATTATCGTATACCCACTCCATGGCACTTAATATTTTGTCGGCTGACGCCTCTCCATTAATATTTAATGCTTTAAGACTGACTATTCCCGCTTGCGGTGCAATACCACAATACTTGCCCGCTGACATTGCTCCATTTCCAGCACAAACACCGGCAACAAAAGTCCCATGTCCATTATCGTCGTAATTTTTTGACTTGTTGGATATAAAATCCTTAAAGAGCAAAATTCTGTTCTCACCAACCCAAAAATCTGGATGAGAAGAAATACCTGTATCAATAAATGCGACGTTGCATCCTTTTCCAGCAACATTAGATAGTTCAACTCCAAGAATTTTTCTTGAAATATGCATCAGTGCAGATGCAGATGAAACCGATGAAATAAATTTGACCTGGCTCATGTTGGATAGTGCTTCAATTTGTTTTTTTGTTGCCATAACACGAAAGGAATTTATGAATAAATATTCATTGATAACCTCAATCCTATTATGTAATAAAATATCTTTAAGTCTTTTGTAATCATGCGCTCTAACAATGCACTCGCTTGTTTTTTTATTATCAAGCAAGGTGACTTTGTTTAAGAGTTTTTTATCTATCTTTTGTAAAATCATTTTAACCCTTCAAGTAACCTCTTTATGTTGTTATAGTTTTCTTCTGGCAGTGACTCTTTTAAACTTTCAACAGCTTTTTCAAGAGCCCCATAATTAAATGTTCCTGCCATTTTCTGCCTGCCAACCTCCCTTAAAAGTTCACTGTTAAGCTCATCATTTGACATACTACTGTATTGTTCATACTTTCCCCTTAACTCATCTTCACTAAACTTCTTTTCCTTTTCGTCTTGACGAGGCAAATCAAACTGCGATAACTTTCCCATAGATGTTTTCTCCTATAATTCAATATATGAAATAAAAAAAATAAATTTACTTTTTTCTTTTTCACTATTCTTTACCTAAAAACATATATATCTTTATGGAAAACAACATTTTAGAATTGTTAATAAAAATGATGATGGGCGGAGCACCTCAACAACACGCCCAATCAACTTCATATCCTCAGGATAATTTCGTTCAAACACAAAATCAAAATTTACAGAATAATCTCTTGCCGCTTGTACTTTCCTTGTTAAACAAAAATTCAAGCCAGCCCCAAACGGCAAGCAAAACGGATGAAAACAAAAAAGCAGAAGTAACTTCTGCTTCAAGTGATGAAATTTTGCTATAAACTATAACTTGTCAACAATTTGTCCATGTTTAAAATAAATGTTTCTCTTGCATAATTTTTCTGCAATTCCCTCATCTTTTGTGGCAACGACAAGTGTAGTTTTTTTGCCTTGGATTTGTTTGATAAGATCGATAACAACTTCAATAATTGGTTGACTCATCCCATCAAAGATATTATCCACCATTAAAAGGTCTAAATCTCTAAATGTCAAACGGATAAGAGATAACACATACTTCTCTTCAAGTGAGAGGTCTTTTATTTTTGTGTCCTTTATTTTTTCAAGCGAGTAATCAATAATAGTTTGGTTAATCTTGCTTTCAATTTCTTTTTCGCTTAGCCCCCACGTTTTTAAGATATATTTAAAATTTTCATAAACAGATTTTTTTTCTAAAAAAACTGGTGTGGCTGGAACATATCCTGCATTTAAATCATTTTTATAGTTTAATTTTTCAATTGGAATATCCCTGATAAATACTTCACCCTTAGTTTTGTTTTCAAGTTTGGCTAAAATACGGATAAGGCTAGTCTTTCCGCTTTCGTCAGCCCCAACAAGAGCAACACTTTCGCCCTCAGCTATATCAAGTGATATATCATAAAGTGCATAAAACTCTCTTGTATATCTTAAAAACAAATTTTTTATTTTTATCATGCCGGCTCCTTTAATTTACATAATCTATTTTACTATAAAGACAAAAAAAATAAAAGCATTTTTTATTGCTTTTATTGTATTTTTAAAGTAAATTGGTCGGATATTTGTTCACTGCCAACTAAAATGTAGCCATTTTCATCACTGTTTAATTCCTTTTCACCAGCAACAGCCCTTATATTTATGTTAATTCTTCCATCAAAATTAAATAAGTATGTTCGAGTTCTCGCCTGATTGTGATACTCAAAGTCCTCTTGCCCCTCTTTATCCTTTGCCTTGTATATTAAGTTTGTGATCGAATACCATTCATCAACTTCATCAATATTGAAAGTAAGTTTTTCTTGATTTTCTTCCCAAAATGTTATTTGACCTGTTTTGTTAAATTTGACTTGAACATCCACAACCATTTTTTCAAACCTTGAATCATTTGCAAAATTTATCCTTACACCATAATTTTTGCTGCCGACCGATGTTATTTCGCTTATTGTTGCAGTTCTTATCATCGTTGCATTTTCACAAGCAAAAATAAAAATTGGAGAAAAAATTAACATAATTAAGGCTAAAATTCTTGTTTTTTTCATAAAAAAGCACCTCTATTAGCAAATTATTGCCAAAAAGAAGTGTTTTAAACTTAAAATGCATTTTCTATATGATTTAGATTATCACCAACAATTTCAATAACATCAAATCTGCATGGGCTGTCCATTTGATTAAATTGCTTTAAGTAGTATAGTGCCACCTTTCGCAGTTTATGTTGTTTAAATTCATCAACCGCCTCGCTTGGTCTGCCAAAACGATAAGTTTCTCTTTTTTTCACCTCAACAAAAATGATAGTATCCTTTTGCTTTGCAACTATATCAATCTCGCCAAGGATGTTTTTATAATTCCTCGCCAAGATTTTATATTTATTTTTTTTAAGATACTGTTCTGCCTGCGTTTCTCCTATCGCGCCCGTAACTCTATCAAACTCTTTCATTAGTCTAGCGTTATCCTTCCAATTCTTCCTTTTCTAAAATCATCTAGTACCGCGCTTGCCGCTCTTTCAAGATCATACTCATCCTTAGAAAGTTTATATGCCCTTTTGATTGCAATACTTTCAAGTGTCAGGTCATCACCAAACCTATCGGTTAATTTATCGTTATACTTCTTGCCTACCATATTCAAAAATTCATCAGCAAGTTCTGTAATTTCAACTATTATTTCATCTTTTATTGAACCAATAAATAAGAGTTTTTTTGCAACCTCTTGATTTTCGAGATTTGGATAAAGGGTCCCCGGAGTATCGCAAAGCTCAATGTTATCACCAATATTTAGCCATTGAACTGATTTTGTTACACCTGGCTTATTGCCAGTAACTGCCTTTGCCTTGCCACACAAGTTGTTTGTTAAAGTGCTTTTACCTGAGTTTGGCACACCGACAACAATTGCTCTAATCACTGTTTTAATGCCTTTTGCCTTAAACTTTTCTATCTTCGCGCTCGCGAGCATGTTTATCTTTTGTCTTATAATTTTCGATGAATTGCTTTTTGTGCTATCAAGCAATACATAATCACTATTCTGCGTTTTGTAAGGTTTTGCAAGTTCTTTTACTCTTTCCTCATCTGCCATATCCATTTTGTTGAAAACATATAAAACAGGCTTGTTTTCAGCCAGCCTATTAAGTGATGGGTTGATAGAAGATATGGGTGCTCTTGCATCTAAAACATACACCACAACATCAACATTTGCTAAATTTTTCTTTATTTCTTTGAGGGCTTTTGTCATGTGCCCAGGAAACCAATTTATTTTCATTTTATTACTCTCTTATATTTTCTTTAAATAGAAGCAATTTTTCTTTTATTTCTCTTAAATTCACATGTTCTCCAATTTACATGTAGTCATTTTTTATCAAGCAAATCTGGGCGCAACTGTTTTGTCCTTTCAAGGCTTTTGGCTTTTCGCCACTTTTCAACCTCTTGATGATTGCCAGAAAGCAAGACTTCTGGCACTTTGTACCCCATGAAATCGGCTGGCCTTGTGTATTGTGGATATTCCAGCATGCCAGATGAAAAACTTTCTTCTGTCAAACTTTCATCAGTTATAACGCCATCTATAAATCTTGACAAACTATCAATTATAACCATTGTAGGCAACTCTCCGCCCGTTAAAACATAATCGCCAACTGATATTTCCTTAGGCTTGAATATATCAACGACCCTTTGGTCAATTCCTTCATAATGCCCACAAATGAAAATCAAATGCTGCTCTTGTGAAAGCTGTTTGGCTAATTCTACTGAAAATTTTTCACCAACCGGTGATGGCATGATAATTTTTGAATTTTCATCCTGCACACTTTTTATTGCATCAAAAATAGGCTGCACCTGCATAAGCATTCCAGCTCCACCACCAAAAGGATAATCATCACACTTTTTATGTTTATCCTTAGAAAACTCTCTTATATCAATAACATTTATCTCTAAGATGCCATTTTCTTGTGCTCTTTTTAAGATTGAAGAATTAATATAAGAAAAACTTTCTGGAAAAAGTGTTAAGATATCTATTTTCATAACATAACCTCTTTCAACTTTTCGCCATCAACCACTAAGCCATTGTCAGTTGATTTAAAAACTTCATCGATATACGGAACTTCCATTTTTCGTCCATCATTTTCAATAACAAAAATGTCGGTTGCCCCATAGTTTAAAATATCCACTATCTGCCCAACTAAATTGCCTTTTTCATCGTAAAGCACAAGTCCAATGAGGTCATCAACAAGATATTCATCATCTTCCTTGGCATCTTCAACTAGCTGTTTATCAATCTTGATAATTTTATTTCGATAGTTTTCTGCATCATTTCTTGTGTTTACGCTTGCAAACTTGATATAAAGATATCCGCCACGAATATTTATTTTTTCAATTTTAACATCTCTATTATCAATCTGGCAAACTTTTAATGAATTAAAAACAGCAAGGACATTAGTAAGAGGCAAAGCCTTGACTTCGCCCTTAATTCCTTGCGGTTTTAAAATTTGTGCTATCTCTATCACAATTACTCCCCAAATTTAACAAAAACTTTCTTGTGTTGTCTTGAGGAAATAGATTTTACGATTGCTCTGATGCTTGAAGCAACTTTTCCACCTCTGCCGATTACTCTGCCCATATCATCAGGGTCAACTGTAATATGGTAAACGGTTTCATCATTTTCTTCAATTTCAGAAACTAAAACCGCATCTTCATTGGCAACCAAACTTTTAACAATATACTCTAAAAGTTCTTTCATATTCCTCTCCTTTTATTTTTCAATTACGCCGCTTTTTACAAGAAGATTTTTTGCTGTATCAGTTGGTGTTGCACCATTTTTGAGCCAAGTTTTTGCTTTTTCAACATCGATTTTGATTTCAGCTGGATTTGTGAGTGGGTTGTAAGTTCCAATGATTTCGATAAATCTTCCATCTCTTGGTGCTCTTGAGTCAGCAACCACAACTCTGTAAAAAGGTGCTTTTTTATCCCCTCTTCTTGCAAGTCTAATCTTAACTGCCATTTTTTCCTCCTTAAATTTTTAAAGGCTTTTAACCTTATGTGTATATATCACTTGCCAATGGCAAGGTTATACCAAATTAAAACATGTTTTTGAGTTTGCCACTCTTTAATTGTTTCATCATCTCTTTTGACTGTTCAAATTGTCTTAAAAGTTGATTTACTTGTTGAACGCTCGTTCCACTACCTTTTGCAATTCTTTGTCTTCTAGATGATTTGATTATATCAGGATTTTTTCTCTCCTGAGGTGTCATTGACTGAATAATTGCCTTGTTTACAAGGATTTGTCTTTCATCAATATCAAGATTTTTAATCTTTCCACCAATGCCCGGGATCATAGCAAGAATGTCCTTCATACTTCCCATCTTTTTCATGTTGTCAATTTGAGCAAGATAATCTTCAAGTGTGAATGAGTTTTCTCTAAACTTCTTCTCCATCTCTTTTGCTTGCTCTTCACTGACTGCTTCTTGTGCTTTTTCAATAAGTGAAAGCACATCACCCATACCAAGAATTCTGCTTGCAATTCTATCTGGATAGAAAGGCTCAATATCACCAATTTTTTCACCTACACCAGTAAATTTAATTGGCTTGCCTGTTATAGCCCTAATAGAAAGTGCCGCACCGCCACGAGTGTCACCATCAAGTTTTGTAAGAATAACTCCTGTAATATCAAGGTCATTATTAAAACTTTCTGCAACAGTCACGGCATCTTGACCAGTCATTGAGTCAACAACAAGCAATATTTCGGTAGGATTAACTTCTTTTTTAATGTTTTTAAGCTCATTCATAAGCTCCTCATTAATGTGAAGTCTACCAGCAGTATCAATTATTACTGTATCAAGCCCTTGTTTTAAGGCGTGATCAATTGCCTGCTTTGCTGTTTTAACTGGGTTTTGAGTGCCTCTTTCAAAAACCTCAACATTTGCTTGTTTGCCAACTACCTGCAACTGATTTATAGCTGCTGGTCGATAAATATCACACGCAACAAGTAAAGGTTTTTTGCCAGATTTTTTTAAATGTGCTCCAAGCTTTGCACACATGGTTGTTTTTCCCGCACCTTGAAGACCACACATCATTATGATTGTTGGTGGTGCTGGAGAAACAGTCAATTTTTGATTGTTTGATGACATTAACGCGGTAAGTTCATCACGAACAATCTTGATGACTTGTTGAGCAGGTGTAAGGCTTTTTAAAACTTCATCACCAACTGCTTTTTCTGAAACGTTTTTTACAAAATCTTTTGCAACCATATAGTTAACATCCGCTTCCAAAAGAGCAATCCTTACCTCTCTCATAGCTTCTTTTATTTCAAGCTCAGTAAGTCTGCCCCTCTTTGTAAGTTTTGAAAATATATGGTTAAATTTTTCTGATAGTGACGAAAAAAGTGCCATTTTATCTCCTACTTCTTTGAAAGTTTTTTAAGTTGTCTATTTTCTTCTTCAAGCGCATCGATTTTCTTGACGAGCCCAAGTTCTTTTTCATAATGCAGAAGTTTTTTTTCTGCTTTTGAAATGCTATCAAGCACGGCCTGTCTTGACACAGAAAGGTTTTCAGCAATTTCTGTTAAAGTTAAATCATCATTAAGATAATCTCCCATAATTTTGTTTTGACCTTTACTGAGAAGTTTGCCATACGCATCAAAAAGTTTGCCTAAATAAACATTTTCTTCAACTTTCATAATTTTAGTTTGTAAAGCAAATTTGCTTTACTTTGTTATTCTAACATATATAAAAAAAAATTGCAAGTGTTTTTTGCAATTTTTGTTATTTAAATTCTTTCTTTATCTCCTTCAAGTTGATCATGGTAAAGTTTTGCAAGGTTTTTGTATATATAAATTTTATCAGCCCACTCAACTTCTTCAGCGAATTTTTCAATATATTCAAAATCAGCCGTATTAATAATTGCATCTTGAATTGCTTTAAGATCAGCAACAAATTCAATTTCCGGCAATTTTGCAGCCAAGTAGAGATATCTTGGATCGCCTATTTGAATAATCGCTTTGACTAAAATTCTAAAATAAACTTGAGGAACTCTTTTTCTAAAATCATACGCAACTGCTGCATCATTATCCTTGATAGCGTGATAACCAACCGATTCGCAAATTTTATAAAGAGTATCTACATCTTCCTTATCCACAAATTGTGAAAATGTTTTAATATAATCAAGATTTCCCATGCGGATCACTGCACCAGCAAGTGCATTAATATCTGCCCCTGGAAGTTGAGCAAATCTAGTAAGATAATCAAAGATAGGGAATTTGTCTTGTGCAACAACATTGCAAATTTTAGCAACATCAGCGCCCTTTACATTTTTTGCAAATTCATACAGATTTTTAAGATTTCTTGTTTCTTGCAATGCCTCTTGAAGCTTTTCAACATTTGCACCTTCAACACGCTCTGCAAATAAGCGAATCAGCTCTGGGTTTTGCCCTGAAATTACCTGGTTTTGCAAATCTTGAAACTCTTTGCAATCACCAAACAATGTATATATTGAATTTGCTTTTTTGATTAAATTTTCAAATTCCTTTTCCATAATAAAATCCTTATTCTCTTTCTTCTTCAATCTCCGAAAGTATATCATTAACGCTCTTTGCTTTTTTAAGAGATTTGATTTCTTTTGCCCTATTTAAAAGCAAATCTTTGTTTGCGCCCTTAACAAATCTTGCATACTTTACAATCAATTTATAATTGCCTGAGCATAAAATTTTGTTTTGCAATGTAAACTCTTTGTCATCTCCAAATTCTTTTGCAAACAAATAAATTTGTTCAAGTGAGCCATATTTTGCAACACCTTGTCTTAGCAAATCAACATTTGCACCTTTAAATTGTTTTGCAACTAAGTGCATATAGAAAACATCGTGTGATTCTAAAATTCCATTTGTGATAACATCAACATTAACATTTGGAATTTGTGTTGCAAAATGGTAAATTGCAACAGCGTTTTTAGATTCAACAATTTTTTGTTGAAGCAATTCTACGTTTGCGCCTTTAATATCTCTTGCAAATGCAGTAATATCAGTATAAACGCCAAGTTTGATAATTGCGTCTTGCAAAACTTCGATATTAGCGCCATCTACATATTCAGCAAACCATAAAATATATTGTGAATTTTTTGTTTCTGCCACGCCTTCCGAAAATAAATTTCTATCTGCTTGTTTAATTTCTAGTGCAAAATAGAACATATAAAAAGCATTGTTTGAGTCAATCACCGCTTTGCACATTTGGTTGAAAGCCTCATCAACACCATATTCCTCAATGTGTTTTTTTGTGTATTTAATGATTTTGTTAATATTTACATTTGATATATTCATAATATATCCCCCTACAAAATTGATTTTAACACAAAAATTTGGGCATGTCAACATATAATATAAAAATAATTCTTTTTTTATAACTATAATTTAACATAGCAGGCTGACTATAATGAAATTATTTACATAGTAATAATCTTCTGCTAGAAAAATTTTTTCTCCATCTTTAATTAATATTTTTTTGTTTACAAACTCATTGAAGTAGTCATTTTGCTCAATATCATAGCCAAGATTTTTTAAAAATCGAGTACTTATTCCCCTGTTGCACCTTAGCCCAAGCATAATGTGCTCCTCAATTTTTTGATCATTGGTCAAACTTTCGCTGAAAACATTTTTTCTATCAAAATAGTCTTTAAAATCACTTGGATTTGCGATCCTCTTTCCATCCAAAAATGAGTGGGCGGCGAGCCCAAACCCAACATATTCTTCACCAGACCAGTATTTATAATTGTGTTTACTTTCGTAACCTTTTAAAGCAAAATTTGATACTTCATAGTGTAAAAAGCCATTTTTTTTGAGAAAATTTGCCGTTTTTGATAAAATTTCAACCATATTATCATCATCTGGCATAAGTTCTGGATTTTCATCAATCATCTTTTTTAGTTTGGTATTTTCCTCAACTTGCAACATGTAAGTTGAGATGTGTTTTACGCCCTCATTTAGTAAAGTTTTCAACATATCTTCAAAATCTGCATAATTACATCCCGGCAAACCAATAAGCAAATCAGCTGAAACATTTTCAAACCCGACTTTTTTTGCAAGTCTTAATGCATTTATAGCCTGCTCGGCATTATGCAATCTGCCGGCAAATTTTAATTGGTCATCATTTAAACTTTGCACGCCAAGCGAAAGCCTGTTGATCCCAAGTTTTTTATAAAAAACAAGTTTCTCTCTTGTGATTGAATTTGGATTACACTCAATGGTTATTTCACAATTTGAATTTACATTAAACTGATTTTTTATTGCAGCCAAAATCTTTTCAATCTCTTGTGGTTCAAGTGTCGATGGAGTGCCGCCACCAAAATAAATCGTATCAACGCATTCCCCCTTTCTTGAAAAAGCATTAATTTCATCACAGAGTGAAGTTATGTATTTTTCTTTTTGAGAAAAGTCCGCAAAAGAAGAAAATGCACAATATGTGCATTTTTTTTCACAAAATGGAATATGAACATAAACCCCTAGCATTTTACTTATCCTCATCATCCAATTTTAAGATTGACAT
>CADBOH010000010.1 GCA_902796285.1 uncultured Eubacteriales bacterium
ACTCCTTATTTTTTTCTTATATTTAAAATTATTTATTTTACATCACTTGAAATTTAAATAACTTTATGTTATATTTATATATGTTTAAAAGGTAAAAGGAAAATGACAAACGAGAAAATTAGAAACATTGCAATTATTGCACACGTAGACCACGGCAAAACATCACTTGTAAATGAACTATTAAAGCAAGGGAGTGTTTTTCGTGATAATCAAGTTGTAGAAGATAGAGTTATGGACTCAAACGCACTTGAAAGAGAAAGAGGAATTACAATTTTATCAAAAAATTGTTCTTGCCTTTATGGCGACACAAAAATAAACATAATTGATACACCGGGACACGCTGACTTTGGTGGAGAAGTAGAAAGAGTTTTAAAAATGGTTGACGGGGTTTTGCTTGTTGTTGATGCATATGAAGGACCAATGCCTCAAACAAGATTTGTTCTTGAAAAGGCGTTGGCACTGCAACTTAAAGTTATTGTTGTTATCAACAAGATGGATAGACCAGATGCAAGACCAAAAGAAGTTATTGACGAGGTTTTAGAGCTATTTCTTGAACTTGATGCTAATGATGAACAATTAAATTCACCATTTGTTTTTGCATCGGCTAGAGCGGGCATCGCAGGGCTTGACCAAAATAATATGGGCAAAGACATGAAGCCTTTATTTGAAAAGATAATTGAATATATCCCAGCCCCAACAGGAAATGAAAATGAACCATGCCAAATGCTTGTGTCTTCTGCAGAGCACAATGAATATGTTGGAAAACTTGCGGTAGGTAAGATAAGTAGAGGCACTTTAAGCGTTGGACAAAGCGTGGTTTTGTGCAACTATCATGATGAAAGCAAAAAAACAAGGGCAAAAGTTGTTCAACTGTTTGTTTTTGAGGGATTAAAGAAGGTCCCTGTTCAAAGTGCTGGCGTTGGTGAGATTGTTTGTGTTGCCGGGCTCGAAGGAATTCAAATTGGCGATACAATTTGCGATGTTAACAAAATTGAACCTGTTGAATTTGTTAAAATTGCTGAACCAAGTGTTGAAATGACATTCATGGTAAATGATAGCCCATTTGCAGGCAAAGAGGGTAAATATGTTACTTCAAGACATCTTAGGGAAAGATTATATAAAGAAGCGATCAAGGATCTTTCTTTAAGAGTTCAAGATGGGGCAACCGCAGAGCAATTTAAAGTTTCTGGTAGAGGGGAAATGCACCTTTCAATTTTAATCGAAAACATGCGACGTGATGGATATGAATTTCAAGTTTCAATGCCAAAAGTTTTGATTAAAGAAATTGATGGGGTTAAGTGTGAACCTATTGATAGATTGATTCTTGACGTTCCAGAAGATTGCACTGGTACTGTAATGCAAAAGATGGGTATAAGAAAGGGCGAACTTGTTCAAATGACACCTCATGGAAACAGAATTAAAATGGAATTTTTGATCCCATCAAGAGGATTGTTTGGCTTTAAGAGCGAACTTTTAACAGATACACGTGGAGAAGGTGTTATCAATTCAATATTCTATGATTATGAACCTTGGAAGGGAGAGATTAAGAGAAGAGATTATGGCTCACTCATTGCGCATGAAAATGGAGAAGCGATTGTATACGGACTGTTTAATGCACAAGAGAGAGGCGATATATTTATAGAGCCCGGCACGCCTGTTTATGCAGGGATGGTTGTCGGGGCAAACCCAAAAGGTGACGATATAGTTGTAAATGTCTGCAAGAAAAAACATCTTTCAAACTGCCGTTCTTCTGGTGCAGATGAAGCATTAAGACTTGTTCCACCAAGGAAAATGAGTCTTGAAGATGATATAGAATTCTTGGCTGATGACGAAATACTTGAGGTTACGCCAAAGAGCCTTAGAATAAGAAAAATTATTCTTGATCACAACATGAGACTTCGTGAGAGAGGCAAAATCTTGAGAGGAGAAGTTTAAAAAATGTTAAATCCAAATGAAAGTAGAAATTTAAGAAAATCTTACAAGAGATTAGCAATATTTTTGCCAATAGTTTTTTTGGTAGATGCTTTCATTTGTTTTTTATTTTATGCATACACATCACTTTCGCCTGTTGTTTGTGGAGTTATCATAATTGCTATCACCGCAGTTTTATACTTGCTCTTTTGGTTTGTTTGTGTTAAAATTGAGGAAAGAAAGAAGAAAAGACTTGAAAACTCAGGCAAAAAGGATCCTTTTTCAAAGGATAAGTAGGAGGAAAAATGGCAGACTACAAGATTATGCCGCACAATATTGAGGCAGAGCAAGCAGTGCTTGGCTCAATATTGATTGACATGCATGCGCAAACAGATATTCTTGCGCTTTTAAAGGAAGATGATTTTTATTCTCAGGCGCATAGAGATATTTTTTCTAGCATGACAAAAATTTATCAAAACTCTAAACCAGTTGACTTTGTCACATTGACTGATCAACTTGAAAGAGACAAAAATCTTGATAAGGTTGGCGGGATTGAATATATTACAACACTTACCAATGTTGTTCCATCTGCGGCAAACTTTAAATATTACTGCGACATAGTAAAAGGGGATTCTTTAAGAAGAAGACTTATTTTATCGGGGCAGAAAATTATTGAAGATGCATATGAAAGTGAAGACAAAGATAAGAGTTTGCAATTTGCTGAAAAAGAAATTTTTGATATAGCAGAAAAACAATCTCGATCAGCACTTGAACATGTTGGGGCTCCAAATGGTGCGGTTAAACATGTTCTTGATAAGTTTGATAAGATAGCAAGAGATCCAAGTTCAATAAATGGTATTCCAACTGGATTTAAAGAATATGACAAAATTACAAATGGGCTTCAAAATAGCGACCTTGTGCTTTTGGCTGCCAGACCTGGTGTTGGTAAAACTTCCTTTGCAATGAATATTCTTGTTCATGCTGCAACCGAAGGTGGCAAAAAGTGTGCTATTTTCTCGCTAGAAATGAGCAAAGAACAACTTATGCAAAGAGCGATTTGCTCACTTGCAAAAGTCAGCATGGCAAAGGCGCTTAATGGTAGCATGGATGCTGAAGAGTGGAAAAGAGTTTGGAGCGCAACAAAGAAACTTGAACAAAGTGGGCTTTATGTTGATGATTCTTCACTTACAACTCCTGCTGATGTTCTTGCAAAATGTAGAAGACTTAAAGCAAAAGAAAATCTTGACCTTGTTATGATTGACTATATTCAACTTATGTCAAGTGGCTCAAACAAAAGAGACCAATCACGTCAAAACGAGGTTAGTGATATTTCAAGAAACTTAAAAATTGCAGCAAAAGAGTTGAATGTTCCTATTATTGCGCTTTCTCAATTATCTCGTGGTGTTGAAAGTAGACCAGATC
>CADBOH010000011.1 GCA_902796285.1 uncultured Eubacteriales bacterium
AAAAACTAGTCTGTCGACTAGTTTCTTTTGGTAGCCTCTAGGGGAACCTCGTCATAAACTACGCTCATTTTGCGTTTCAAAAGAAACTTTTTATTCGCTCGTTTACTCCTCTTCCCAAAAATCTAACGCTTTTTGGGAGCCCTTTATTCTTGGGTTTGATTCCCATCTTATAAATAAAAAAAACTAGTCTGTCGACTAGTTTCTTTTGGTAGCCTCTAGGGGAATCGAACCCCTGATTCCGCCGTGAGAGGGCGGCGTCTTAACCGCTTGACCAAGAGGCCATATTTAACCATGATTATTCTAACAAATTATTTAAAGAAAATCAAGCGTTTTTTTAAGATATATTTTGTTTTTTTAGTTAAAACGTTTATAATAAGGTAGAGGTAAAAATGTTTAAGAAAAAAATAAAAGTAGGTATAGCTTTCGGTGGTGGTGGAGCAAGAGGCTTTACGCATCTTGGGGTTATTAAAGCGTTTGAAGAATTTGGAATAAAATTTGACTGCGTTGCAGGCACTAGCGTTGGGAGTATTGTCGGGGCCTTTTATGCTGCCGGATATACATACAAACAAATGTATGATATTGTTAAAAACATAAAAGAAAAAGATATTAGAAAAAATGTTATTCCATTTACTCCATCAAAGACTGATGGAATAGGTGAACTTGTTATAAACAACTTGGGTGATATTAATATCGAAGAATTACCAATTCATTTTTCTGCTGTTGCTGTTGATATTAAGTCAACCAAGGAAATTTGTATCTCTAAAGGTAATTTAGCAAAAGCTGTTATGGGCAGTTGTGCTGTACCGGGAGTATTTCAACCAGTAATTTTTGATGATATGATACTATGTGATGGGGGACTTCAAAATACAATTCCTGCCGATATTTTGCGATATTATGGATGTGATTACGTAGTTTCTGTTGATGTAAACAAATCAAGAACTTACGGCACAGATAGCACAAAGTTCTTAGATGTGGTAATGTGCTCAATAAGAATTTTAATGAAGAGTAATGCTGTAAGAGGGTATGTTTACTCCGATGTTGTGGTCGCACCAGAAACAAAAAGATTTAAATCAACTAAGGCTGATGGTATGGAAGAAATGATCGATGAAGGCTATAAAGCTGCAATTGATATAATGCCAGAGATTATGGAGATATTTAATAAGAAAAAGCGAAATAAAATTAAAACTGAATCACAGGATATAGTATTTTTAGATTAAAAAAAGAGTTTACAAATGAAGAAAAATGATAAGTTAAAACAACTGAAGTTAAATTGGCCAAGTTATTTGCTAAAATTGAGTATATCTGCTTTTATTTTAGCAATTTTTCTTGTCATTTTTTTTGTTTTAAATGGGGTTACGATTTTTTATAAAACAACTTATGTTTCAAACTTTGTTGGAAATGAATTTCAAATTCATGCCATTGATGTTGGACAAGGAGATAGTTTTTTAATCAAGTTGCCAGGTAGCAAAACGATGCTTATTGATTGTGGTAATGAAGAGAGTGGAGAAGTGGTTAAATCATATATAAGCCAGTATTTTGCAAAAGAAAAGACCTCGCAAATAGATTATTTTGTTTTAACACATACTGATCTAGATCATATAGGGGGAGCAAAGGAAATTGTAAATAATTTTGCGGTTAAGAACCTGTATAGACCAAAATGCTATTGTAAATATGAAAGTGAACATCTTGCTGATAAAGAAGATTATAAAATTTCTTACTCGGCTACTTATGATTATTGTTTAAAAAAGGCATACCAAAACAACACGAACATTGTTTTTAATCAAAGGGGTATAACAATAGAAGAAAGCGGATTTAAAATAGAGTTTTTGTCTCCTTACAAAGATACTTATTCAAATTCAAATGACTATAGTGCGGTGATAATGATATCATGTAACGGCAAAAAGGCTTTATTTACTGGCGATGCTGGTAAAGATATTGAAAACAATTTAATATCACAATATGGGGATGATTTAAAGGCTGACATTTTAAAACTTGGTCATCATGGGTCTAACGCCTCATCAAGTGAAGAGTTTTTAAATAAGGTTAATCCTAGTTATGCTATTTTAAGCGTAGACAAAAATAATAATTACAATTTACCAAGTGTTGAGGTTTTAAATAAACTTCATATGAAAAATATAAATATTGAATCAACATCAAATTTGGGTAATTTGGCAATTAGCATTAAGAATGATGATATTGTTGTTTCAGGGCAAAGTCAAAATAGGGTTGATGTCGCACTTATATTATCAATAACAATTATATTATTATTGATTACATGGGCCTTGCCGATAAAAATTGAAAATAAAAAACTTATAAAGATAAAAAAGTAAAAAAACATCAATTATAATTGTAGATTAACTCATTTTGTGATAAAATAAAGTTATGAACAATAAACAAGATATAATTAATATATTATTGGTTTCTCTGGATGACAAGTTTGCAAAAAATGTTTCGGGAATGCTGGCTGACAATCTGGATATGTTTGTTGCCGACTGCAAGGAGTTAATTGAATATGATCTTGTTGATTCAAAAAACGTTTTAAAGACTTGTGGACTAGAATATTTAAAGAAGCGTGAAAAGAAGGTGATTAAAAATTGCGCAAGTTATGAAAATACTGTACTTACAATTAATATAGATCTATTTAAAAACTACTCAGATTTGTTTGACAGGTCGCTTGTTGTTTATCTAAGAAAAAAGCGTAAAGCCATCTCAAAAGTTGTGAATGTGATAGGTTATGAAAACTATGACGAGTTTATAAAAGAGAACGTTGATATTATTGTTGATTTTGATAAATCATCTGCGGCAATGGTAGTAGAAATGGTATTACAGAAAATGAAGGAGATTTTATGAAAATAGCAGAAAAAACATTAAATTATGTTAAATCAATTACAGCACAATCAATTTCAAATGCTGGAAGTGGGCATACGGGCGCTTCAATCGGGGCAAGTGCAATTATGCTTGCTTTATTTAAAAATCACTACAATTTTGATGTTGCAGATACTGATTTTTTAAATAGAGATAGATTTGTTTTATCTGCTGGCCATGCCTGTCCACTATATTACACATTGCTTTCACTATTTGGATTTGATGTGTCTTTACAAGATTTAAAAAATTTAAGAACTCTTGGGTCAAAAACCCCAGGACATCCACAATACAAGGTTACTGATGGAGTAGAGGCATCATCCGGGGCTCTTGGTGAGGGAATTACAATTGCTGTAGGTATGGCAATTGCTCAGTCAATGCTTGCAGAAAGATTTAATAGTGTGGGATTTCCAATAATCAACAACTACACATACTGTCTTGCTGGAGACGGTTGTTTGATGGAAGGTGCGGCGCAAGAAGCATGCTCACTTGCAGGAAATCTTAACCTCAATAAATTAATTTTGCTTTATGACTCAAACGAAGTCACAATGGATGGTAGTTTAAATTTAGCCAATAAGGAAAATGTTGCAAAAAAATTTAAGGCGATGGGCTGGAACGTGATTAAATGCAACAAGGGGAATTCATTTGCAGCATGTTCTAGGGCTATTGCCAAAGCAAAGAGATCAGATAGACCAACAATCATTATATTTAAAACAACAATAGGTGTTGGAACTGAAAAAGAAGGAACATCTTCAATCCATGGTGTTGCTTTAAGTAGTGATGAAATTAAGGTTTTCAATAAAAAATTGGGAGTATTTGAAAACTTCTTTGTTCCAAACGATGTTCGTGATTGGTGCATGTCAACATCGCGAAAGGGTAAGCTTAATCATGAAAAATGGAATCAAGATTTAGCGGTTTATGCAAACTCAAACCCTGAGCTTTATAGACAATTTACAAATTTCTTCGATAGGACAAAAGTTAACACTGAAAAGCTAGCGAGAATGTCTTATAAGTGGGAAGGTTTAAGTGGTAAAGAATTTAATAACTACATTTTAAATGAATTTGCTGAAAAGATGTATCAAATCGTTGGAGGAACAGCCGACGTTATGCACTCAACCAATGTTTTTATTGATAATGGAGGCAACTTCAACCTCGGTAATAGAAGGGGGAGAAATATCCACTTTGGTGATAGAGAGCATGCTATGGCTGGAATTTGTAGTGGTATTAGTCTTTACGAAGATTTCCTGCCTTTCTGTTCAACATTTTTAGCGTTTTCTAACTTTATGTTGCCAGCCATTAGAATGGCTTGTGAAATGAAATTAAAAGTAATGTATTACTTTACGCACGATAGCATTTTTGTTGGTGAGGATGGCGTTTCTCACCAGCCAATAGAACAAATTGCGCAACTACGCTCAATTATTGGTCTTAATGTTTTTAGGCCTGCCGACGCTAATGAACTACTTGCTGGCTATCAGCACTTTATGGAAAATAATGGGCCTTACGCATTTTTACTTACAAAACAAAAAATGGCTCCAGTTGATGGTAAATATAAAGAAGCTATGTTTGGTGGATATATTTTAAAGCAAGCAAAAAAGGATGCTGATATAGTTATTTTTGCCTCTGGCAGTGAGGTAGCACTTGCACTAAATGTTGCAGATGAACTTTCTAGAAAGTATGATGTTTCAGTTGTTTCAATGCCATGTACTCAAATATTTGAAAAACAATCCGCAGCATATCAAGCCAAAGTGTTACAAAAAAATGCCAAGCTAAGGGTAGCGATTGAAGCTTCAAATGATTCTATTTGGTACAAATATGTTGGTAGTGACGGACTTGTAATAGGCGTAGATGACTATCAAGGCAGTGGCAAAGGACTTGAAGTTTATAATAAAGCGGGATTTAATGAAAAAGAAATCATTAAGAAAATTTCAAGAAGGATGAGTAAATAGGTAGCATAATTAGACATTTTAAACTATAAAAGAACAAATTAATAAAAACATATTATAAACATCTCTTTGTATAATATATAAAGAGGTGTTTTTATGTATAATAAAAAAAGCATTGTTTTAAATGGACTTGATAGTGATCAAAAAGGTATTTTAACCTTACAACAAGAAGAAGGCGGGGTAAGCGGGAATATTAGGCTTTATAATTTTAATGCAGAGCCAAGTGGAATTATTAGCCTTGGTATATATCAAAACGATACAGTTATAAAAGCAGGATTAACAAGAATTTCAGATATGTTTTTTGCTTTTAAGAGCGAGTTAAAAATTATACCAAGTAATTTTTCTTGTGCACTTATCAACTTTGTTGGGGGAGAACCTAGACCGCTATTATATGGCACAAGCGATGGCTTTTTTGAAAAGGAAAAAATTTTTGATGAAGTTATTTCAAATTTAAATAAAGCCTCAAGTGCGCAACAGGTTGAGAACGTACTTAACAAATATGGAGTAGACTTTGCTGAAAATGAAAAAGAGTTAATAGAAAAAGAAATTGACAAACATATTACAAGCGATGATGTTGCCCTGTGTGCAAATTTTAGCGAACAAAAATGCGAAAATTGTGAGTACAAAAAATTTTTTATGTCTCAAGTAAACAAGGTGGAAAGTTATGCAAAAATAACGAATGATAATACAAACATTAACGAAAATAAGACTTTTTATGATGAAATAAAAGATCATGTTGACAAATTATTTAGGGATAATCCAACAGAAGATTATTTGCAAAAATTATTACCAAATTCAAAATTTGTTAGAGTTGCACTTGATGAAAACAATTATTATGTTTTTGGGATTATTTATGAAAATGATGAGATTAAATATATTTGTTATGGCGTACCTGGTATATATCAAAAAAATCCTCCAAGACAACTCTCTGGCGCTCCAGTTTGGTTTCCAATTGATCAAGAAAAACCAGAAGGATTTGGTTATTGGCTTTCCTATCAAGATGCTGAAAGTGGTGATAGTGTTAAAGCACTTATAGTTTAGGTGATTTATGAAAATATTATATTTTATTTTTATAATTATATCAGCACTTGTTCTTATTTTTCTGTTTGCTGACATAATGATTGGCTATTTAAATTACAGAAATATTTTTCAAAGAAATGGTAAAATGAGAAAGAAATTTGAAAAAATCTATCAACAGGACAAACGAGAACTGAAAGATTTTTCAAATGCACAACTAATCAATATTGTTGTAGAGGATAATACCAAATTTGAAGCAATATATCAAGATAATAACTCAAGTAAGTTGGTTTTGATTGTGCATGGGTATGGACAAGACAAACAATCATTACATGAGTGGAGCAAACTATTTAAGTCGATCGGCTTTGATGAACTTTTAATTGATTTATATTTTGATGGTGGAGTTGTTGATGGAAAAACCATTCAATATGAAAACAATAATATAAACCTGTGGTTAGATAAGGCAAAAGGGTTAAAAGATTATTCTCAAATTGTGCTTATGGGATTAGGGATTGGTGGAACTATTGTAATGGGGATATTACCTCAAAAAGATAATAGAGTTAAGGCAATAATCTGTGACAGCTGCTTTGATAATACATTGAAGCAAGTTATGTTTTTAAATTCAAAGAAAAAGTTTAAGTCCAAATTGTTTATGAAAATATTTTTAAATTATTTAATTAAAAATAAAAAAATAAATTTAAAAAAATTAGATAATTGTGAATTATTAAAACAAAGCAAAATTCCTATATTAATCTTGCATGGCGAAAATGATAAAATAACGCCAGTTGAAATGGCATATAATTTATATGCTTCTTTGCCAGAAAAATTAAGCCAAATAAATATTTTTAAAAATTCAGGACATCTTGAAAGTATAAAAACAAATAATTATTTATATAAAAATGAAATTAAAAATTTTTTGAACAAATATAATATATAAAAAAACACCTAGATTTAGGTGTTTTATTTATTTTCAGCTAATTTTTTTAAATATTCATATGTTTCTATTGCTTGTTTCTTTTGTTGTTCTAGCAAGTTATTGTTTCCTTTTTCTGTTGTGGAAACAAATCTTCTTTCATTTTTAATAAAATCGGTGTATCTTTCTTCGTTTAATGTGCTAAGCAAGTTTAGTTTGTTTTCATTTGGATAGTATGTGTAAAGTGGCCAGAAACCACATTCAACAGCTGTTTTGCTTTCACTCATCATTTTGGATAAATCATATCCTTGATTTACACATGGAGCATAGGCAATTACAATACTTACTCCTTCATATTCTTGCGCCTCTTTTAACGCTTTGATTGCATGAGCCATATTTCCGCCAAGAGAAATTTGAGCAACAAAAACATCTTTATATGTTAATGCGATTTTGCCTAAATCCTTCTTTCTTTTATCTTTACCATTTTCAGCAAATTTTACGGAAGCGCCAGTAGGGGTTGCTTTGCTTTGTTGACCACCAGTATTTGAATATGTTTGATTGTCAAGAACTAGTATATTTATATTTTCCTTACTTGCAAGCGCGTGATCAAGGCCACCAAAACCGATATCATAAGCCCAACCATCTCCACCGATTATCCAGACCTTCTTATCTTTGTTTTTGCCATATTGATTGCCAAGTTTTAGACCAATACCAAATTCAGCGTTATCTTCAAACAAACTGTTTGCCCATACAATCCCATTTCCTTCAAAGTCTTTTGAATATGGGCAAGCGCCGAAAGTTCCGCCATAGATTGAAGAGCATCCTGTGGCGTTTGCAATCATCATGTTTGAGCCATTAAGCATTGTCAAAATTTTAATATATGAAGTTTCTCCGCACCCGGCACACGCGCCAGAGAACTCAAATAGTGATTTGTTAAACTGCAATCCCTTTGGAGTTACAAGAGAGAATAACGTTTGTTGTGAATTCTTTATAACATTATCACGGGCGTATTCTCCCTTTTTGCTTTCAAGTATATCGCTTGCCTCAGTCATTACAAGTGCTTTTTTGATAGCGGGGCATACTCCAGCACAAACACCACACCCAGTGCAATCTTCAGGAGAAAGCAATATCTTGTATAGTTTGTCATTAAGTCCAATTGCTTTAACAAAACTTTCTTTATCTTGCAAATTCTCATCCGTTAAAACACTTCTTAGTGCAGAGTGTGGACATGAAATAACACATTGTCCGCATTGGATACAGTTTTCTTTGATCCAATTGGGAAGTCTTAGGGCTATGTTTCGTTTTTCATATTTGCTTGTATCTAATGGCACAGAGCCATCAACTGAAAATTTTGATACAGGAATTGTTGAGCCTTGTAATTTGCTAATTGGCTGCATAATATCATTATAAAATTTATCATCAATTTTATTTGCTGAATGAATGTATGTTTTTCCGACTAGTTTCATTACATCTACTTGTGAAATCTTGTTGATGGCATCTTTCATTGCATTAATATTTTTATCAACGACTTCTTTTCCTTTTGATGAGAACATTTTTTCAATGTAAGCGGAAATACATTTCAATATCTCTTCTTCTGGCAGCAAATTAGCGGCTTTAAATAGGGCCGTTTGCATTATGATGTTTATTTTGCCACCCAACCCATTTTCGCTTGCGATTTTTTGTGCATTGATTAGATATAGTTTTGAGTTTGTTTTTTGCAATATTTTTACATAACTTTCAGGCAAAACTTTATCAATCTCATCTTTGGTGAAGATAGAGTTT
>CADBOH010000012.1 GCA_902796285.1 uncultured Eubacteriales bacterium
AAGTAATTACTGATAAAGAGTATCAAGATGCTTGTGAAAAATATGGATATGATGCTTTTGAAGTAGGAATGGGTGCCGAAGCTATTAAGAGACTTTTAGCGGAAGTAGATCTTGAAAAAGAAGCAAATATATTAAAGAACGAACTTCTTACAATAAAAGGGCAGAGAAGAGTTAAGGCTATGAAGAAGCTTGATGTTGTTGAGTCTTTTATTAAAAGCGGAAACAATCCAAGTTGGATGGTTCTTGATGTTATTCCTGTTCTTCCTCCAGATCTTCGTCCTATGGTTCCACTTGATGGTGGAAGATACGCTACAAGCGATTTAAATGACTTGTATAGACGTGTAATCAATAGAAATAATCGTCTTAAAAAACTTATGGAACTTGGAGCTCCTGATGTTATTGTTCGTAACGAAAAGAGAATGCTTCAAGAGGCGGTTGATAACCTTATAGATAATGGTAAGAGGGGAAAAGCCGTTCAAAGCTCAAAACAAAGAGATCTTAAATCACTCACAGCAATGCTTGGTGGTAAGCAGGGAAGATTTAGATTGAACCTTCTTGGAAAACGTGTTGACTATTCAGGACGTTCAGTTATCGTTGTTGGACCTGAACTTAAAATGTATCAATGCGGTCTTCCAAAAGAAATGGCACTTGAACTTTTCAAACCATTTATTATGAATAGACTTGTTGACCTTAATAAATCAAACAACATTAAGGCCGCAAAGCGTATGGTTGAAAGAGAAAAACCAATTGTTTGGGATATCTTGGCTGAGGTTATTAAGGATCATCCTGTATTCTTGAACCGTGCTCCAACACTTCACAGACTTTCAGTTCAAGCATTTGAACCTGTACTTGTTGAAGGCAGGGCAATTAAACTTCACCCAGCTGTCTGCGGTGCGTTCAACGCCGACTTTGATGGTGACCAGATGTCTGTTCACGTTCCACTTTCTATTGATGCTAGAACTGAAGCTAGAACTTTAATGTTTGCTTCAAATAACATTTTAAAATTGTCTGATGGTGAACCAATTGTTACTCCATCACAAGATATTGTACTTGGTTGCGCATACATGACACTAGAAAAGCCGGGTGTGCTTGGTGAAGGAAGCATTTACTCATCACCAAATGAAGCAATCATTGCTTATCAAACTCAAAACCTTCATCTTCTTGCAAAGATAAAAGTAAGAATTGAAAAAGAGGTTGATGGCAAGAAATATTCTAAAGTAATAGATACAACTGTTGGTAGAATTTTGTTTAACGAACAAATTCCTCAAGATCTTGGATATGTTGATAGAACAAATCCTGACAACATATGCGAACTTGAACTTAATAGACCAGTAACTAAAAAGGACCTTGGAAATATTTTAGCAAAAGCTTATGATGTTCACGGAATAACAGAATGTGCTAAGCTTGTTGATAGAATTAAGGCAACAGGTTATAAGTATGCAACACTTGCAGCACTTACTGTAAATGCTTTTGATATTGGTGAACCAAAAGAAAAACCAGAAATTCTTCATGAAGCAGAACAAAAAGTGCTTGAAAACGACAAGTTGTTTAGACGTGGTCTTATCACTTATGATGAAAAAGTTAAAAACAACATGAGACTTTGGGATGAGGCAAAGAGCCAAGTTCAGAAAGTGCTTATCGATGACATGGATGAATTTAACCCATTTAAGATAATGTATGTTTCTGGAGCCCGTGGTAATAAGGACCAAATCAACTCTCTTTCTGGTATGGTTGGACTTAAAACAACTGCATCAGGTGAAAAGATTGATGTTCCAATTAAATCTTCATTTGTTAAAGGACTTACACCAATTGAGTATTTCCTTACAGCGCGTGGTGCTAGAAAAGGTTTGACAGATACAGCCTTAAAGACAGCCGACTCTGGTTATTTGACACGTCGTCTTGTTGATATTTCTCAAGATGTTGTTGTAACTACTGAGGACTGCTTTGCTGAAGCAGGTGAAAAGGTTAAAGGTGTTTGGGTTACAGACCTTGTTGTTGATGGCGTTGTTCACGAAACTTTAGCTGAAAGAATTTATGGCCGAGTTGCAGTTGATGAAATTATAGATCCAAAAACTGGTGAGGTTATTACTCCAGCCAATGAAATGATAACAAAAGAGCAAGCAGATAGAATAACTGCTGCTGGAATTAAGAAAGTTCAAATTCGTTCATTGTTCACATGTAAATGTAAACATGGTGTGTGTGCAAAATGTTATGGAAGAGATCTTTCAAATAAAGCTATGGTTACTGTTGGTGAAGCAGTTGGTATTGTGGCTGCACAATCAATTGGTGAACCTGGTACACAGCTCACAATGAGAACTTTCCACTCAGGTGGTGTTGCTTCAGCGCTTGATATTACTCAAGGTCTTCCAAGAGTTGAAGAGATTTTCGAAGCAAGAAAACCAAAAGGTGAAGCTATTCTTTCAGAGGTTGCAGGAAAACTTACTATTAGAGAAGATGCTAAGTATTATTACTTTACAGTTGCATCAAAAGATGGTGATGTAGAGTATGAAGCTAAAAAACCAGTCGTTGTTCTTGTTAAAAATGGTGACACAGTTGAGCCGGGCACACAACTTATTGCTGGTGCTATAAATCCTTCTGATTTATTGAGAATGAAGGGTGTTAAAGGGCTTCAAGAATACCTTCTTAACCAAGTTGTTTCAACTTATAGAGGCCAAGACGTTAAAGTTAATGACAAACACGTTGAAATCATCATAAGACAAATGCTTAAGAAAGTTAAGGTTGAGTCCGCTGGTGATACAAACCTTCTTCCTGGTGAAATTGTTGATGTTTATAAATGTGATGAAGAAAATGAAAGAATCTTGCAAGAGGGCGGAGTTCCTGCTACTGTTAAGAGAATTCTTTTGGGTATTACTAAGGCATCTCTTGCAACAGAAAGTTTCCTTTCAGCTGCATCATTCCAAGAGACTTCAAGAACTCTTACTGATGCTGCAACAAAGGGCAAGGTTGATAATCTTCTTGGACTTAAGGAAAACGTTATTATTGGTAAACTTATTCCAGCAGGTTCAGGACTTAAAAAATACAGATCAGTTATGCCTGTGATTGTTAAAGATGAATCAGAGCCAAAGACTTATAATACAACTGATAACGATGACTTTGATACAGCTGATGATTTTATGGCTG
>CADBOH010000013.1 GCA_902796285.1 uncultured Eubacteriales bacterium
AAATCCAACAAGAGTTGGATACTGGTTTGACGGCTGGTATATAGATAGTGCTTGCACAAATCAAATCACACAAATTCCTGCAGAATACTACGCAGGCGATGTAACGCTTTATGCAAAGTGGAACGCAGAGAGATATACAATCGATTACTATGACGAAGGCGGGGCAACATTTACTGGATCACGCGATGGGCTTCCAACAGAGCACGTTTATGATCAGCCAACAAGCCTTGTTAGAACAACAAGAACTGGCTACACATTTGTAGGGTGGTATGCAGATTATGAATGCACAACACCAATCAACCAAATTGGAGCACGTACAACAACTGATAGTGTTAGTGTTTATGCAAAATGGCAACTTAACACATACACAATCACTTACTTTGATCAATACAGAAATGAGTTTACCGGCACTCGCGATGGGCTTACAACAACATTTACTTATGAAGATAATGTTGTGTTTGGAACGCCTACTAGAGACGGATATGACTTTATTGGCTGGTATGGAGATGAAAACTGCAGCTACGTAAACGTTGATGGATTTAACGCTCATCAAGTTGCACAAAATATTGAAGTATTTGCTTTGTGGCAAAAAGTATCTTACAACGTAACACTTGAGCTTAATGGCGGAAATATTTATGGACAAAACCCAATCCAAGTTGCGTTTGAAACAGAGTTTGGATATATAGATGAGCCATATAGAGATCATTACACATTTGCAGGATGGTATCTAGATAGCGATCTTACTCAAAAGATTGAACAAAACACAGTTTATCCATACAATCATGATACAACAATCTATGCTAAGTGGGACCTTATCAACTATACAATCACAGTTGATGTTGAAGGAGAACAAACACAAATCAACTTCAATGCTGAGACAGCTCCATTTACAGTAACAGAGCCAACTAAGACTGGTTACACATTTACTGGCTGGAATAGAGATAGTTGGGATTTTGTAGGCAAAAACTACAATCCACTTGATAACGACTTCTACAACTACACACTTTTTGCAAACTTTGAGCCAACTGCTTACGAGCTTACTATTAACGCAGATAGAGTGTTTGAGGATGAATACGGAAATAGCATTTTTGAAATTGCTTACCCAGACTTATTTGGTCAAACACATGAATACAATATTGAAAGCAGTGATATCACGCTTCCAGACCTTGATCTTGAATCTTACGGGCTCAACTTCCTTGGCTGGACAGGTGAAGGAGTTACAACTCCAACCAAGAACTTGACTATCCCAACAGGAAGCATGGGTGATAGAACTTACACTGCAAACTTTGAAGGACAAAAATTTGTTGTAAGATTTGACCCTAGAGAAGGACAACTTTTAACAAAGAGCATCCTTAAAGAGTTTGGTGAAGAGTTTGGAGAGCTTCCAACCCCTGTAAGAACTAATTATGACTTTATAGGTTGGTTTGATGAAAACGAGCAAGAAGTTAAACAAGACACATTGTTCCTCACAAACCATGATATTCTCCTTCATGCAAAATATGAGATGACAAACTTTAGAATTGTTAGAAATATTGATGGTATCACATTTGTTAAGACCTACAATATTGAAAGCAGAAGATACACACTTCCAACACCAGCGAAGAGGGGATACGTATTCGTTGGATGGCAAGAAAAAGGTGTTGAAGGCCTTGCAAAAACAGTTACAATCATCAAAGGCAGTGCTGGAGACAGAGAGTTTACTGCAGTGTTTGAAAAGGCGATCTACACTATTACTATCCGCGTTAACAACCAAGAGGAAGTTAGACACTACGATATCGAAAGCGAAGACATCACTCTTGACCCAGTTGAAGTTGATGGATATGAGTTTATAGGTTGGAGCGGAACTGAACTTAACACTCCATCTCAAACCTACACAATTGAGGCTGGTAGCGTTGGTGATAGAGTTTACACAGCAAACCTTACACCTATTGAGTATACAATCACTTTAACAAACGATGGCGTTGACAAAGAGATTGCTTACAATGTTGCGACTGAGGATTTTGAAATCGAAAATCCAACCAAAAACGGCTTTATCTTCAAAGGTTGGAGAGAGGCAGGATCTGATGAAGTTGTGACCGAACTTGTTATTACAAAAGGCACAACAGGTGACAAACAATACACTGCTGTTTGGGAAAAGGATAAGTCAGAGCAAACAGTTGCTATTGCACTCTTCTCAGCGTCTGGGGTTGTTCTCGCAACAGGCGTAGCATTTGGAGTTTTAAAACTCGTGAAGAGAAAAAAGAAGTTTTAAAATAAAAAACCTTTTAATGATTTTCATTAAGAGGTTTTTTTGTGCCTGCATGCTCAGCGAAGCATCCTACATTTGATTTAAAATATTAAGAGTGTTTGATCCATGAGCCCAGGGGCTCAGCGAAGTATCGCATGCTTTATCCATAACGTAAATTGTGTTTGATCCATAAGCCCAGGGGCTCAGCTTCGTTCAACACGATAACAACGCCGCCCAGATTTTAGGCTGGTGTCATCCCGACCAACGCGGAGGGATCTTAGTGGATAATGGGCGATTTAATATGCTTGCGTTCTAATTTAAAGTTTTAGTGCGTAAAATTGTTATTTTTACAGAAAATACAATTAAAAACATGAGGTTTTAAAGTGATTAATTTTTAAAAAACATCTTTGCCATTATTTTAAAGATAAAAAATATTTTAAAAAAAATTAAAAATATATTTTTATAGTATTATTTTTATTTGGATAATTTTTAAAAAAACAATATAATTGTTTTGTAATAATGTAGGAGGATTTATGAAGAAAAAATCAATTTTAAAAGGAGCATCATTCTTTCTTGCAACGTTTGCTTTTTGCGGAGTAATGGCGCTTGGTGCAAAATATATTAGCCCTCGCCATGAAGTTAACACCACAATTGAAACTCAGATTGCGTATGCAGAAGAGTTGGCAACACTGGATAAAACTTTGTGGAATAGTTTTAAAAATGACAATGGTGAAAATTGTTATTATAATGTCACAAAAATCGTAACATTAACAAATGAAACTGATACTACAGGCGCAACACAAATTGGTGAAAATGCATATGCTAGAATTTCTGGTGATACACTTAGCATTTTTTCAACCAATTCAAGCAAGATCATCCTGCCAGCAGATTGTAGTTATTTCTTCAACAAGAGTGGAGAGACTGAAATTTTTGGTAAGGTGACTGAAATGGATTTATCAAGTTTTGATACCTCAAATGTAACAAATATGGAGCAGATGTTCGAATTTTGTTTCGGTTTAACAAGTTTGGATTTACGTGGGCTTGACACGTCAAAGGTAACAAATATGGCGGGCATGTTTTGTTGGTGTGCATCCTTAAAAAGACTGGATTTATCAAATTTTGATACATCAAATGTTACAAATATGGGATTTATGTTTACAATGTGCTTCGGTCTTGAGGAATTAAATTTACAAGGATTTGATACCTCAAAAGTAACAGATATGGGAAATATGTTTGCCTTTACTGGGTTAAGTGAAATTGATTTATCAATGTTTAACACTTCAAATGTTGAGCGCATGAGTGAGATGTTCTGGGGCGAAAGAGATGCGATAGACGACATCTTAAATGACTTTGAAAGTTACACAGGACTACACATTAATTATGAGGGTTCATCTTTAAGAACACTTAACCTATCAAATTTCGACACATCAAATTTAAGAGTTTGCTCAGAAATGTTCAAAGGTTGCAACCAACTATATAAACTTGATATCTCATCATTTGATTTAAGCAATGTGACGAATGCATCACAAGTGTTTGCTGGGTGCACTAATCTCCGTAAAATTTACTTGCCAAGAGTAGTGAGCGATAGCGTTAATATCGACCTCCCATACACATACCATACACAAAGCTGGAATTATTCAGGATCATACTTAAACGATTTTAGATACACATTGAGTGATGACAGCACAAAAAGATTTATTGTAACTGACAGTGTTGAAAGTCAAGAAGCAGTAATTGATAGAACAGAGTGGGATAAATTTAAAAACGACAATTTTAATAGTGACATCAAAAAGATTGTTACAAAAAAGGCTTACGAGCAATACAGCTCTATGACAAGCCTTGGCGAAAACGTTTATGCATATATCAATGGGTATACCTGTGAAATTTACACACGCCTAGATACAAAAATACTCTTGCCAGAGGATTGCGCTGCGTTTTTTAGGGACCTAGAACATATCACTGAAATTGACCTATCAGCATGCGATGCAAGTGAAGTAACAAATATGAATGCAATGTTCTATGGTTGTAGATCACTAGAAACTATAAATTTTGGTGAAAACTTTAACACATCAAAAGTGACAAACATGTCGGCAATGTTCGCAGAATGCTATAACTTGCAAAGCGCTGATTTAACAAGTTTTAATACCGCAAATGTAGAAAACATGTTCCAGATGTTCTACATGTGCTCATCACTTAATGATATAAATTTATCAAATCTCGTGACCACAAAAACAACAAATATGTCGGCAATGTTCTATGGGTGCTTAAACTTGGACGAAATTGATTTGCCAGAGTTAGATACATCTGCTGTAACAACAATAGAAGTTATGTTCTACGGGTGCAATTCTCTTAAAGTTGTTGACCTTTCAAGCTTTGATTTAACAAATGTTAACACAAATAAGCTATTTGATGGTTGTGAAAATCTTAGTATGATTTATTTGCCAAAAGCATTGCCACAAGGCTACGATGTTGAGTTTGGCAGTGACCTTGTGCTTGCATCAAATCACGCAGTTAAAGGTAGCACTCTTAATGCATTTGCTGGATACGAATCAACCGCTGGGCAGAAAAATGCCATAGTAAAAGGTGGGGAAGTAAATGTTGTTGTGGATACACAATTTGCAGATGTTATCAGCACAGGTGAAGAAATCGAATATTATTATGGTGATGAAATAGTTGTAAACGGCACAACACTTATTATAGGTGGAGTTAGCGTACAGGTTATTCCAAATGAGGTTGAAGGATATGAAATCACATTTGCTGGCTGGGAAGGAATTGAAAATGGTGTAGTCGTAGGAGATACTATTACAGCCATATTAACAAAAACACCAATTAA
The DNA here is from genome assembly GCA_902796285.1 of uncultured Eubacteriales bacterium. Classification (GTDB taxonomy): domain Bacteria; phylum Bacillota; class Clostridia; order Christensenellales; family UBA1242; genus Caccovivens. Next base: position 5,061 of record CADBOH010000013.1, read on the forward strand.
CTATACAATCACAATGATTGTTAACGGTCAAAACAATACTAGAACATACAATATTGAAACAAATACGTTTACTCTTGAAGAGCCTGAGGGGGGCGAGGAAGAGGAGTTTGTTGGTTGGACATGGGAAGGACAAGAAGTTCCTGTAAAAGACCTTGAAATCTTAAAAGGTAGCATTGGTGACCGAACAGTAAAAGCAAACTTTGCGCCAAAGATTTATACAATCACAATCAATGTTGATGGGGAGATTACAACTATTGACTACACAAAGGGTTCTGATGATATTGTTATCAAAGATCCATCATCAAGCGGTCTTATCTTTGATGGTTGGGTTGACGAAAACGGCAACAAGGTTGACGAGAACGTAATTAAGTCTGGTTCAACGGGAGATAGATACTTTAAGGCTACATGGAAGAAGAGCCCAATGCTTAAATATGTGGCAATTGGAGTGCTTGCATTTGTTGGCGTTGCGGTTGCAACTGAAATCATTGTTGGCGTTCTTGTAAAAAAGAAAAAGAAATAAAATAAAAGAGCATAAGTTTATGCTCTTTTTCTTTTTGATTTTGTTGTATTTTTTGAGGCGGTTTGTAAATTTTTGTTTTCAGCCGTCTTTTTATTTGATGTTTTTGCTGCCTTTTTAACATCTGCATTTGGCCCTTTCTTGGCCGGAGTTTTTGCCACTGTTTTTGGTTTAACTGCAATTTTTTCAGTATTTTTTGTTTCAACCTTCTTCTCTTTGGCAGGTTTTAATGGTGTAGGTTCGATTTTAGCAATTTTTTTGCCTTCTAATTTTTCAAATTCTTCAATAAATCTGTTTGTCACGCCTCTTGATAATTTTCTCAGCCCACCGCTAAACAATTTTGAAAATAATGTGTATTTGGCAGGGCTTTCCATCATCGCCTCAAATTCAAGATTTTGAAGGTAATAAACAAATCGTGCTCGTTTTTCAGGGGACCTGTTGCCATCAGCAAAATAGTTGTCAATATCCGCTGAGATTTTTGTGTAATACTTCATTGCCTTGTGGCAGGCGTTTATATTTTTGATTACAGGCAACACAAGTGGGTAGAACTGAATTATCAATTGCAAAAATTCAAAAGTATTATGTTTTACAAACGCAAAGCTAATAAACAGTGCGCTAATCAAGGCAAGGGCAAATAGGTATACGGCGTACATTCTGCTCATCAAAAAGTTGTTTGATGCAGCGTTAACCCTGGAAATATAAAAATAGCTATATTTATCATCAATTTCCTTTGGAACGTAAACTGTGTTAAATTCTTTAAGTGATGAGATTTTTGTTTCAGCTTTTCTTATTGCAAGTTCGTTTAGCGAATTTGTCATTTCTCTATCATACTCAGTTTTCGAGAAAGTGCTATCGGTTATTCCAGCCCTATAAAGCTGCTCTAATAGAACGCTTTGCTCTTTGTGTGTGGTCAAAAATGTTGACAATAGTTCAAGTATGATTGTCAGTGCAAACGAAACCATTGTTGCGGCAAAAACCAAAGTTTTCTTTTCGCCCATAGGGATAAGGGAAAGTATAATTGGAACTAAGGATACCAAAAAAGTCGTCATTTTGATTGCTTTTGATTCAAAAGCCATCTTCCGTGATGCGTAATAAAATTTTGCGTTGTTCTCCTTTTGACAATTTATGTATACCTTGTTCATGTTTTTCCTCTGTTACGGGGCTTATTATATCACAAAATGTTACATTTGTAAACAGAAAATAAAAACGGATTAAAATAAAAAAGCACCTATGGCTTAGGCGCTTTGTTTAACAAAACAATTTTAAATTTACTCAAACTTAATGTTAAGTGAATAGATATAATCCATCCTCGTTCTTGCAATCAGTCTATATTTTTGGCTCGCAGATTCAAACAGAACCAGCACGCGACCATTTTTGACAACAATCTCTTCACTCATGCAAGGCATTGAGAAGGAGTGAACAACTTTGCTGCTAGTGAGCTCATATAAAGGTATTTGTGTGCCATCATAATCAAAAGTTTTTTCTGTAGCTTCACTAAGTATGTCGCTGTAAATATACATTTTTGAATCTGGCACGCTGTAAGATGTTGATAAAACTATTTTGCCGTCATCATAAAAATCAATACCTTGCGCAAGTGCTGGAAGTGAAAGTGCTTTAATAGGGGTTGTGCTTGCAACACCAAACTCGCTAGAAGAATTTAATGTATAGCAAAATGCCAATGCCATGTTTTGATCATGATCGGCAGTTTCTATTCTATGTGAATCGGCTGTTTCATAGTTGCCACCATGATAAAACTCTCCAACCCAGAGTTCGCTGCCTTTTACAGTTACAAAAGCAGCCCCATTTTTTGTTTCAAACGAGTCTATTACGGCAACGCTTGCTTTGTTTTCAGCGTTTAAAACTTCATCTTTTGAAAGTCTATAAACTTTGCCTTCACTTGCTATAAAAACATTTGACTGATAAACAGCAACTCCGCCAGAGTGCCCGTAAAAATTTTCACCACCATTTGTTAATGTGATATATTTTTGTTGTGAGTAGTTTGTGCCGTTTACCACATACAATCTAGATGATTCGTTTTCATTTTTCATGTAACCACTAATTAAAAGGCTGCCGCTTTCTTCATCATAAGACATACCTTGTGGGGTAAAACCTTCGCTCAGACCCGGGATCTTGCACTCTGGGCTACCAATATTTTTAAAATATTTGTAACTTGACCCAAAATAGTAATAGAGCACAATCGCGGCGAGCACAACTAATATGGTCGAAATAATGATAAATATTTTTAATTTTTTATTCATCTTATTCCCTCCTTTTAAATGTAATTAAATGGGTTATAAATTTTAAAGAATTAAATTATAAAAAATTTTATTTATTTTAATTTCCTTTTTTACAATGATTATACTTGTTTTTTTTTAATATTTCAACTAAATAACAATAATTTAACAAATATTGTTGAAAAAAAATAATAATTTAGTTTTTTAAATTGTGTTAATTTTTGATGCGGAATTAAATTTTCTGTGCTATAATATGGGTGTTATGGAAAATAGTGCTGTTTTTAATATAACGGTGTGTATTATGGGGATTTTGATACTTGCAATACATATCGTCAATATTTTAATAAAAAAGAGCAAGAGAGTGGATGAAAAAAATCTTCTTGTTTTCTTTATCTTTACCGCTACACATTTTGCAATATATTTGGCCTTTACTTTTATTAAAATGGCTTATTCGAGCAATGCTTTTATTATTGCTTTTTACACCATTTTTTACATCATGAACAACCTAGAGGTGTTTTTGCTGTTCAATTATTTTAAAAGTTATAAAGCCTTACCAACAAAAGCCGAAAA
>CADBOH010000014.1 GCA_902796285.1 uncultured Eubacteriales bacterium
CGACATGTTTTTTTATTGTTTCAACATCTGCGTCAATTTCTATTGCAGGGCTCAAACTATATAGTCCAAAAACCTTTTGCAGCTTTTCTATTATAATGTGCTCTCTTTCAACATCATAAGCAGAAATAACATATCTACCAAAAGTTGTTTCAAAACGAAACTTTTCTCCAATTAACTTTTTTTTGATATTACTAATCAATGTATTTTCAAAAAATTTTCTGTTGTTACCCTTTAAGTATAGTTCACCAAATCTTAATAAAATTACATTCACTTTACTTTCTCCCAGATTTTATTGTAAATTTCAACAATCTTATTGCCAGCATAAACTATTTCATCGGTTGTAAGTTCTTCACAAAGCGAAATCCTTATGTGCGACTTTATTTCATCCTTGCTTTTTCCTATACTTTCTAGCACACGATTGCCGGCTTTTTTACTTGAACATGCACTCCCCATACCAACAATAATATCATTATCCTGCAAAACCCTCATAAGAGTTTCTCCGTTTACTCCTTTAAACTCAGCGCTGATAATGTATGGATTACATGTTTTGATAATTTTAATTTTTTCATCTTTTTCAAAAATATCAACAAGTTTATCATGCAAAATTTTCATTTTTTCATAGTTGTGCTTAACATCTATTTTCTCAAACGCATATTGCATTGCCATAATTCCTGCAACATTTTCTGTGCCGGATCTAAATCCTTTTTCCTGTCCGCCACCATAAACAATATTTTTTAAATTTTGCATTTTTCTTACATATAATGCACCAACACCCTTAGGCCCATGAAATTTATGTGCTGATATTGTGTAAAAATCAACATTAAAATCATCTATTTGATATTCTAACTTACAAAACGCCTGAACGCCATCAACATGCAAAAGAGCATTTGGAGCAAATTGTTTTCTTAACGCATCAACCTTTACAAGATTTGTTATAGCACCAGTTTCATTACTAACATGCATAACAGAGATCAATCTTGTGGTTAAATTAAGATGTTTCTTTAACTCTTCATAATCAATTTCCCCATCTGGTAATAAAGGAATAAAATGAACAATATGCCCTTGACTTGCAAGCTCTTTTGCGACATTATAAACGCTAGGATGTTCTCCTTCTGAAAACACATATTCTTGCCTGCCATTACGCTTGCTACCCATTATTGCCAAATTATTGCTTTCTGTGGCGCCACTTGTAAATATTATGTTACCAGTTTTGGCTCCAAGTTTTTTTAATAAGGCGCTTCTAACACCATCTAGTTCATGAGAAAGCTCTAATGCTTTATTATAACCAGCAGATGGATTGAAAAAAGACTGGCAGGCATATTTTTTGTATATGTCCGCCCCTTCTTCAAACATTTTTGTTGTGGCTGCATTATCTAAATAAATCATCTTAAAATTGCCCCATGCTTATAAGAAAGTGTTTTAAGAATTTTTTTCATAACCTGATTTATTTCTTCATCAGTAAGAGTTTTTTCGATACTTGATAATTTTATATTAAACGCCATACTCTTCTTGTTTTCACCAAGTTGTTCACTTCTATAAATATCAAACAAACTAACATCATAATAAAGTTTGCCACAAGCAGATTTTATTGAATCAACAAGTTCTTTTGTTGTTACCGCCTCATCAACAACAATCGCTAAGTCTCTATCAACGATTGGGAATTTTGAAATAGACTTAACTTCAATCTTTTTTTCAGGAAGACTTGCTAAAAAGTCGTCATCAAGTTGAGCATAAAAAGTCTCTTGTGGAACGTCATAGTTTTTAGCTACAATCGGATGGATTTTTCCAAAGCTACCAACAACCACTCCATCACAAATAATATCTGCAGAGATTCCAGGATGAAGATACGCCTCATTGGAACGTTCTATTATATAATTCAATGATGTTTTGTTGAGCAAATCTTCAACAATCGCCTTCAAATTAAAGAAATCAAAATTTTGATTGTTTACACATATACCAAGCATATTCTTTTCTTGAGGTAATTTTCCATTCCCATTTGACAAATATGTCCTACCACACTCAAATATCTTTATATTTTTATTACCAACACTCAAATTGTAATTTAAATTTTGTAATAATGAATGCATTAATGATGTTCTCATACAAGCAAGGTCGTCACTAATTGGATTTGAAATTTTAACTAGCCTGTCACTATTATTTAAAAGCATTTTTGCATCACTATCCAAAGATACTAACGTATATGATATGTTTTCATAATACCCATGCTCAGCAAGTGCATTTCTAAACGCTCTTTCCATTATAAGCCTTGGGTGATGTTTACCTTCAGTAATTTTGGCATTCTCAAATAGTGTATAATCAATCTTATCATAAACATCATAGCCATATAGTCTTATAATTTCTTCGGCCAAGTCATTATTATTTTCAATATCTTCTCTATATGGTGGAACAACACACTCGAGGTTGTCACCATAAACTTTTGTTTCAATTCCAAGGTTATTTAAAATTCTTGCCATATCACTTGATGGAATTTCAACACCCAAAATTTGATTGATTTTTTTAATTGAACCAACAATCTTTCTTGCTTCATTTTTCTTTGAAGCAATATCAATAATTCCCCTAACAACTTTGCCACATTTTAAAAGTGAAACCAGGTGCAATGCTCTTGCAATACCAAGCTCAGCATTTGCAACATTTACACCCTTTTCAAATCTAGCAGAAGAATCTGTTCTAACACCAATCGCTCTTGAAGTTGTTCTAATAGATTTTAAGTCAAAAACGGCGCTTTCAAGCACGCAAATTTTGGTTTTATCATTTATACCTGATTCCGGCCCTCCAATAACGCCAGCAATTACCATTGGTTTATTTTGATCTGCAATAACCATAATATTTTCATTTAATTCATACTGACTATGGTTTAATGCTTCAACTTTTTCGCCCGCTTTTGCTTGACGAACCACAATTTGACTTCCGCCAATATTTTCCTGATCAAAAGCGTGCAAAGGTTGTCCCATTTCAATTAAAACATAATTTGTGATGTCGACCATCGTATTGATTGGTTTTATACCAACAGCGTTAAGTCTAGCTCTCATCCAAAGTGGAGATCTTTCAATTTTAACATCTGTTATGGCAGCAGCCATGTATCTAAAACAATTTGGCGTTTTAACGTCAACGTTAACATAATTTCTAACAGTATCTTTTGCATAGATATCAATATCATAACTATAGTTGACAACTTTCATTTTTTGATTTAATAAAGCACATACTTCACGAGCTATCCCAATAATACTCATGCAATCTGCTCTATTTGGTGTGATGCCCACATCCAAAATTACATCATCAAGAAGCAACGCTTTATCAATTGGAGTGCCTGGTTTAAAATCATTTGGGAGAATCAAAATCCCATTTACACCAGCCCCTTCAAAATAGTTTTCATCAATTCCAAGTTCTTCACCAGAGCAGAACATTCCACATGACTCAACTCCTCTCATTTTGGATTTTTGAATCTTTATCCCGTTTACAAGATCTGCACCTGGCAAACTTACAGGAACAAGTGCCCCTTCAAAAACATTTGTTGCAGCAGTGATAATTTGCGTAACTTCACTACCAATATCCACCTGACAAACAACCAATCTATCAGCTTGTGGGTGCTTTTCTATTTTTAATATTTTACCAACAACAACATCATGCAAATGTTCATTTTGATATATTATTTCCTCAACTTCCATACCGGCGGATGTTAATTTTTTTGCAAGTTCTTGTGGTGCAATATTTATATCCACAAAATCTTTAAGCCAATTATACGATATTTTCATTTTACTCTCCTATTTCATCTGTTTTAAAAATCTTATATCATTTCTATACATATAGCGAATATTGCTTATGCTATTCAAAATCATTGCAGTTCTGTCAAGACCAAACCCAAATGCAAAACCAGAATACTTTTTAGAGTCAATTCCATTGATTTCAAGCACCTTAGGATTCACAATTCCCGCTCCTAATAATTCAAGCATACCAGTTCCTTTGCATGTTGAGCAGCCCTTGCCATGACAATTTGGACATGAAACATCAACTTCAATACTTGGCTCAGTAAATGGGAAGAATGATGGTCTAAATCTAATTTCGGTATCTTGACCAAAAAGTCTTCTCATCATAATTGTAAGCATTGATTTTAGATCCGCCATGGATACATTTTCATCAACAACTAATCCCTCAAATTGGTGGAATATTGGGCTATGTGTTGAATCACTTTCATTTCGATATGTTTTGCCTGGACAAACAATTTTAAATGGTGGTTTTCTCACCTCCATTTCTCTTGCCTGAACAGCGGATGTTTGGCTTCTTAAAACAATGTTTTCATCAATAAAGAAAGAGTCTTGCATATCTCTTGATGGATGATTTTTAGGAATATTCATCGCTTCAAAGTTATAGTAATCACTTTCAACTTCCGGACCTTCTACAACAGAAAAACCCATACTTACACAAATGTCCGTAAGTTTATCAATTACAGAAGAAATTGGATGCAACGCGCCCATTTCAATACCCTTGGATGGTTGTGTGATATCAACCTTTTCTTTTTCAAGTTTCTTGGCTAGAATAGCAGCCTCAAATTTTTCCTCGATAGTCTTGATTTTTTCTTCAATAGACTTTCTTGCTTCATTTAATGCAGCACCAATTTTTGGTTTGTCTTCAACAGGAACATCTCTCATACCCTTTGAAAGATTTGTCAATTCACCAGTTTTGCCAAAAATTTTAACTCGTATTTCATTTAAATCACTTAAATCAATGATTTTATCAAGTTCAATCTTTGTTTTTTCAACCAAATCCCTTATTTTGTTTAACATAATATCTCCTTAAATTAAAAAAGCCCTCTTATCCTATTAGGACGAAAGAGGAGCTCTTCGTGGTACCACCTAACTTCAATGAAACAAATTCATTCTCATTATCCTTAACGCAGATTTACGGCAAAAACTAATCACAAAATTGTTTTCATAAATGCAGCTAAGAAGTGAATTCAAAAGTATCTTAATATTGCCATTTCAGCATTACTGGCAACTCTCTGGATTAAAATAATCTTCCTACTACTCTTCCATCATCGCTTTTTACTTAACTATTATAAACATATACATCCTCAAAGTCAAATGTTTTATTTGATTTAAAATAATTTTGTTTTCTATATTTATTATTGTATAATAGAAGAAAGGTAAAAAATGGCATATAGGAAATATCTAATTAAAGAAGAATATAAAAATGTATACTATTTCTTAAAGAAAAATGGATTTTCAGAAAACTACATTTCAAATTTAAGAAAAAAAATGGGATATATTAAGATTAACGGCAGTGAAGTCAATATAAAAGTGAGGTTAAAACCAGGAGACCTTTTAGAATTGGAAGCTTCGCCAAATAAGCCAACATTAATTAAAAATTGCAGTATACCACTAAATATTGTATTTGAAGATGAGTACTACTTACTAATAAATAAGCCAAGTGGACTTTCTTGTATGCCAAATAAATCACATTACACAAACAACCTCGCTGGCGCTATATGCTATTACTTAAATAACACTGAAAACTTTGTGCTAAGGATAATTAACCGCCTAGACAAAGACACTGCTGGGCTTGTTTTGGTTGCAAAAGATAGTATTGCACAAAAAGATATCAAAGATATAGAAAAAAGCTATATTGCAATATGCGAAGGCAAAATTGATATTAATATGAAAATCGACAAAAAGATCGAAACAATTTGCATAAATGGCGTTAATGAAAGAAAAAGAATTGTCTCAAATAATGGTAAAGATGCAATTACTTATGTTTCGCCCCTCAAATTTAATGATAAATATAGCTTAATTGAATTAAAACTAGTTTATGGTAGAACTCATCAAATTAGATTACATCTCTCTTCAATTGGCCACCCTCTTGTTGGAGATGAAATATATGGACACGCAAACTCACAATTTTCACATACCGCACTTGTATGCAACAAAATGTCATTTTATCATCCGTACCTACAAAAAACACTGAATTTTGAAGTATCAATGCCAGATGATTTCGATGAGTTTATAAAAAAATATGTTGGATAAAATCCAACATATTTTTAATAATCACAGTTGTTTGGAGTTCTAGGGAAAGGAATTGAATCCCGAATATTTTCAACTCCAGTTAAATACATAACCAATCTTTCAAATCCCATACCAAATCCAGAGTGAATACATGACCCAAATTTTCTAAGATTTAAGAACCAGTCGATCGCGCTTTTATCAACGCCCATTTCGTCACATCGCTTAATAATCTTATTATAGTCTTCCTCTCTTTGACTTCCACCCATCAATTCACCTGAACCAGGCACTTCAAGGTCAACCGCTGCAACCGTTTTGCCATCAGGATTTAATTTCATATAGTATGCTTTGATATCCTTTGGCCAGTTTTTGATAAATACAGGGCCACCAAAGTATTCTGTAATATATTTTTCATGTTCCTTGGCAATATCTCCCCCTTCTTCTGGTTGAAATTCCCATTGGACTTTTGCTTTTTTAAGGATATCAATAACATCTTTATGATCAATTCTAGTAAACTTACTGTTTATAAGTTTTGTCAATTTATCCTTTAAGCCAGGTTCAATAAATTGATTTAAAAATTCAATTTCCGCAGGACATTTTTCAAGAACATACTTAACAACAAATTTAAGCATATCTTCTTCTATATCCATAAGCCCATCAAGATCACAGAAAGCTATTTCAGGCTCAATCATCCAAAATTCATTTGCATGCGTTTTGGTATTTGAATTTTCTGTTCTAAATGTAGGTCCAAATGTGTAAATTTTGTTAAATGCAAGTGCGAAAGCCTCTCCATGAAGTTGCCCGCTGCCTGTGATATATGCCTGTTTACCAAACAAATCCTCTCTCATATCAACTGTTCCATCTTCATTTTTTGGAAGATTGTTGAAATTGAGTTTTGTAATTTTAAACATTTGATCAGAGCCCTCGCAATCTGTTGTTGTGATAAGCGGTGTGTTTACATATACATATCCATTACCCTGAAAATATTCATGAATTGCCATTGCAGCAACACTTCTAACTCTAAAAACCGCTTGGAAAAGGTTTGTTCTTGGTCTAAGGTATGCTATTTCCCTTAAAAACTCAACGCTGTGGCGCTTCTTTTGAAGTGGATATGTGCTGTCTGTTGCGCAAAAAATTTGAATATTTTGCGCTTTAACTTCAAATGGTTGTTTATTTTCAGGAGTGAGCATAAACTCACCTGTGCAGTAAATAGTAGATCCTGCATTTAATTTTTCTATTTCGTCAAAATTATCCAGCTTCTTATCGAAAACAATTTGAACGGTTTTAAAACATGTTCCATCTGTAAAATCTATAAAACCAAAGTTACCATTGCTTCTACAACTTTTCACCCAGCCTGCCAATTTAACAACCTTACCGTTTAAATCTTGTTGTTTATCATATAATTGCTTTACTTCTAATTCTATCATATTAACTCACCTATTATTTTTTAATTAATTGTATCCCCAGCTCACGCAATGTTTTTTCATCAATCTTGCTTGGTGCATTCATAAGTAAATCTCTTGCGTTATTATTGAGTGGGAAAGCAATAACCTCTCTCATAAGATCTTTATTAAGCAAAATCATAAGCAGAGAATCAAATCCAAATGCGCACCCAGCGTGTGGAGGGGCTCCATATGAAAAGGCGTTATAAAGTGCACCAAACTTTCTCTTAACAACTTCTTCATCATAACCAACCTTATTAAACACTTTAAGCATTATATCCTGATCATGATTTCTTACCGCACCACTCAAACACTCGTGTCCGTTTATTACAAGGTCATATTGATATGCAACGATCTCGAATGGGTCCTTGCTATCAAGTTCCTCAATTGTTGCCTGAGGCATTGAGAAAGGATTATGGCCAAAGTCAATTGCTCCTGTTTCTTTATTTTTTTCAAAGAACGGAAAATCAACCACCCATGCAATTTCAATTTTGTTTTTATCAATAAGGTTAAGTCTTTCACCAAGTGTATTTCTTAAAACATTAGCAAGCTTTATTGCCATCTCTTCTTCATCAGCAACAATAAATATACTCTCATCACCCTTAAGATCAAATTCTTTTATAAGAGCCTTTGTATCGTTCTCTGTTAAAAACTTAGCAATGCTTCCATTAAATTGTCCATCTATATATTTAAGCCATGCACAGCCTTTTCCCTCATAAGAAACAATTACTTTACCAATTTCATCATACCATTTTCTTGATTGATCACCAACATGTGCACAAACTGCTTTAATTGTTTTTCCTTTAAAAGCGTTAAATTCTGTATCTTTAAATATCTTAGTTAAATCATGAACAATAAGAGGATTTCTAAGGTCAGGCTTGTCAGAACAGTATTTCTCCATTGCTTCTCTATATGGAATTCTTTTAAACGGAGCTTTAGAATATTCTCTGTCAGTAAGTTGTTTAAATATCCTCATTAAAAACTCCTCACAATTTGCAAGAACGTCTTCCTGAGTTGCAAAAGACATCTCCATATCAATTTGATAAAATTCACCAGGAGTTCTATCTGCTCTCGCAGGTTCATTTCTAAAACATGGTGCTATTTGGAAGTATTTGTCAAAACCAGAAACCATCAACAATTGCTTAAATTGTTGTGGTGCTTGTGGAAGTGCAAAAAATTCACCCGGAGCATTTACAGTTGGGACAATAAAGTCTCTTGCTCCTTCTGGACTTGAATTTGCAAGAATAGGAGTTTGAACTTCAGTAAATCCCATATCGGTCATTGTATTTCTAACAATATTTAACATTTTTGCACGATACAATATATAGCTTTGTGTTTCAGGATTTCTAAGATCAAGATATCGATATTTAAGTCGAAGCTCTTCTTTTGTACTTGGCGCATTTGCAATTTCAAAAGGAAGCACTGGTTGACATTTGCCTAATACATCAATTTTAGCAACCTTTACCTCAATATCACCAGTAGGCATATTAGGATTTTTTGATGATCTTTCAACAACTTCCCCTTCTATCCTGACAACCGTTTCCTTACACATATCTTTAATCATATTTTCATCTTCAAATAACAATTGGGTTAACCCAAATTGATCTCTAAGGGTACAAAATACTATACCACCAAGCTTTCTAATGCTTGCAAGCCAGCCTGATAATACAACTTTTTTGCCCACATCACTAATTCTTAATTCTCCACAATTGTTTGTTCTATAGTAATTTGTTTTCATATGATCTCCTTACCAGTCAATTATATCACAGTTATAATAAAATTCAAACAATAATAATAAAATAAATTTATAAATTAAAAAAAATACTTGACATCACATGCGTAAATGAATATAATATGAGAGTAAACTTAACAAACACATGCAGGTGTGGCGGAATGGCAGACGCGCTTGTTTAAGGGGCAAGTGGGAAACCGTGTGGGTTCGACTCCCACCACCTGCACCAAAAGGGACTCATTGTGGGTCTTTTTTTTGTTAAAAAATTTAAGATTGGGTATTGAAATTTTAATAAATATAATATATAATAGTGTTAGAAATATTAAAAGGAAAAGTAAAATGAAAATTCAAGAAAGAAAGGCCACTATTTTATATAATGATGTAAGAAGCTATATGCTAAATCACAAAGATGAAATTAAATTAAAATATTTTAAGAAAGAACACAAATTATCATCTAATGCAAATGAAGAAGTTTACGACGAACGTGGATATGGTGAAATAAAAAGCAATGGTAAAACATACACGTTATTAATAAATCGTCATCATAAAAAGGATGATGACAAAATCGTTTGCGCATCACCAAGTTTTCATATTGAACTTTGCACAGTGTTTAATGGCGAGTTATATACAATGTGGGAAATGGAAACTGAAAAAACTGATTTTTATTACTTATCAAAAGCAACTTCAAGTGATTTTCCATTTGAGTTAATTGATAAAACCACTGTTAAAAATAATGAAGATGAAGATTCAAATGAAATAAAGGAAGTATATTAACATACTTCCTTTTTCTTTTCTTCTTTTTTTATA
>CADBOH010000015.1 GCA_902796285.1 uncultured Eubacteriales bacterium
CTAAACATGTCAGATGTAAAACCTTGTATATTATACTTATAATCAAAAAAATGATAATTCATACTTCTCTCCACTTATTTTTATCAACGCTAGTATATCACTAATTAGTGATAATTCAAAATAAAATAACAAAAACAATAAAATATCTATAGTCTCTCGAACATAAATTGTGTTTTTTATTTATTAGATAAATATTTTTGATACAATGAACTATGTTCAAAAAATAAGTAGTAGGATTGATAAAAAAACTCAATGATAAACAACTTTTTTATGTGGTTAAATAAAAAATGTCAACCTTATGACATTTTTTTGTTAATTTGGATTAAATTCTGAATCTTTTATGTGAAATTGTGTTGGAGATACAAATATATTTTTAACCTGCGTTTGCTCTCCTAAAACAAAATATGTCGCACCATTGAGGTTTGTTTGACCATCATAATAATAGCCACCCAACTCACCAGTTTTTAATGCAAATGTTAGTCTCACATCCTGATAGAGTAAAGTAAAATTGTTGCCATGTTGATGACCACATACAATATCTTTTACTCCCCATTCCTTTGCCGCCTCAAAAAATCCATTTTGGAGCGAGCCTGCCAGCGAATATGAAACAAAAACTTCCCCTATGGCTTCTACATCACCACTTAGATAATCATTATATGCCTGGGCATATTCTGGCAAGGGTTTGTGCATAAAACACATGCCTTCACTTGTTGCGTTGTTGTTCGCTTTCTTTATACCTTCCGCATTCCATTTAAGCCATTCGATTTGCTGATCGGTTATCTTTTCTTCATATCCAGAATCAATCATATATAGAGTTTTAAAAATTTTGCCATCTTCAACAATGTTTACAACATAATTACCAAGCGTGCCAAGGTTGCTTGGCCCTCTACTGAAAAGCGAATATCGCCCACGTTCATATAAATCGCAACAATAGTTTTGACTGGCCACTGCTGAGTTTTTTCTATTGCCATAATCGTGATTGCCAAATACAGGCGCGTAAGGAATTTTGTAGCCATCGAGCCAACTTATAAGCAATCTTAAACTAATAAGATTTTCATTGCTCCAAGTTTGATCCCCAGTTAATGTGATTAAATCTGGTTTTGTTTGCTCAACTAAATAACTTATCTCGCTATGGATAGTTGAAGCATGAAACAGGTCCTCTAGGTCGCACATCTGCACATCGGCCAAATTTAATATCACAAAATCTTTGTTTTTATCTTTTTCAATTGTTTTAATACTTTCTATATTAAACTCATCAGCTGCGCTCCACTCGTTTACTGGGTTTGAACCTTTATAATGGTGAAAAAATAAAAAATAGCAACACAAAAGACTTGAAAATATAAAAAATCCCAAGATTGAAAGTATAGACACAAGTATTTTTGTTTTTGTTTTCATTTCTAAATTAATATAGCACAAATGCGATACAAATGCAAAAACATCTTAATAAGTGTTTTTAAAATTAAATAAATTGTGCTACAATTGGCTTGTTTATTGAGGTTATCCAAATGAAAAAAATCATGATATTGATGGCGGACAGAACAGGAACCGGACACAAATCCTCTGCAAACGCAATTGAAAAAAGATTGAAAATGATGGGTTATGAAGTAAAGCAAGTCAATTGTTTTAAACTTATGGGTAAAGCCGGACGGCGTCTTGAAAACTGCTATATCCCACTTACAACAAAACATCCTTATATTTGGAAAGTAGGATACACCATTTCTCAAATGTTTACAAACACACTGCATAGCATAATGTATAAACATCTCAAGAAAACTTTGCTAAACGAATTGCAAGATTATAAACCAGACCTAATTATTTCCGTGCACGGAATGTTTACAAAAGCAGTTTCAAAACTTTTAAGAGTAAACAATCTAAAAATCCCATTTATGATTAACGCAATTGATCTTATAAATTCACCAAAAGTATGGAGAGATAAAAATGCAGATATAATGTTTCTGCCAACTGAAAAAATAAAAGAGCAATATATTAAATTGGGATTTGATGAGAAAAAACTTGTTGTTTCGGGCTTCCCAATAAGAGAAGATATCATAAGACCAACAGTGCCAAAACAAATCACAGATAAAGTAAATATTTTAATGGTCAACACTTCTGTTAACCTTAAAAAGAACATTAAGTTTGCAAAAGAAATCACAAAATTAGATAATGCAAACATTAAATTTGTATGTGGTCGAGATGAAAAGCTATATACTCGCCTACTCAAAGAACAAGAAGAAAATAAACTTCCTTCAACAATCAAAATTTTGGGCTTTGTTACAAATATGAACGAGCTTCTAAGCGAATGCCATATCCTTTTGACCAAAGCCGGCCCTAATATGATATTGGAAGGCACGCGTAATGGCAGTGCGGTTATTGTAACTGGACACATACCTGGGCAAGAGGCAAAAAATTATCAGTATATTACTGAAAATGAGTATGGCTTAAAATGTGAAAATCCAAAAAAAATTTATGCACTTGTTAAAAATGCTATTGAGAGCGGAAAAATCAATGAATTTTTGACAAACGCTGCCCACTCAAAATATAATGATGGAGCAATAATAATCGCAACTGTAATTGATAACTATTTAAAAAGTGATGAAATAAAAGCCTAAATCATGTTTCGATTTAGGTTTTTTTGATGTAAAAAATACTTTATATTTACACTAATTCTTATATCTCTTCCATCCCCACCAGTCGGGAAGCATTTCCCCCAAAGTAATTGTTTTTCTAGTTTTATAATCTAACAAAATTTCCATATCCTTATTTTTGTCTGACATTTGCATAAAAAACTCTCGGCATGCGCCACATGGTGTCCACCCATCACTTCCATCAGGAACACCATTTATATAACAAGTTAATCTTTTTACAACTTTTTGACCACTTTGAATATACATATTCAGTGCCGCAATGCGCTCTGCACAAAGAGCGATTACCCCGCTCGCTCCTTCAATGCAAAAACCACCATAAATTGTGCCATCTTCGGCTTCTAAAGCACATGCAACATGATGAGCTGTAATAAATGGTGAAATCTCTTCAGGTGCATACTGCTTTTTTGCTTCTTCAATTAGTTTATCCCAAATATCCATATTACCCCCTACTACTCATATTTATAGTATAAATTTAGAAAATTAGTATTTATTGATTGGAATATCCACAGTTTGATTTCCGTTCGCTTTTTGTATATCCTTAATCACAACATAATACTTGACATCATCACTAACATTAACAAGCACTCTATCGCCAATTTTCTTCCCAAAAATAGCTGCCCCTAGTGGAGAAACTTTGCTGATTATTCTTTTTGTTGCATCTATGCGTACTTCCGTTGAAATGACAAAAACTTCCTCTTCGTCATCATCTTCAAACAACAATGTTACTTTGTCAAAATAACTAACAACTCCCGGAGTTTTATCTTCTTCTATAACTTTGCCAAATCTTATAAGTTTTTTAAGATATCTTATTCTAGACTCGTTTTTACCTTTTGATCTTCTTGCTTCATGATACTCTGCATTTTCACTTAGATCACCATGACTACGGGCCTCAATCACCTCATCACTCAACTCTTTTCTTAATGCAATTCTTTCTTGGATTTCTTTTTCCATATCCAATATATCTTGTTTTGTTAATTCACTCATACGGCTAATTATATCACATAAAAACGAAAAATAAAAATAAAAGGTGCCTTTTTTAATATGTATATAACTATTTAGCCCCAAATCCAGTTGACCATTAACAAAAAAAGAACCGCATATTAGAATGCAGTTCCTATTGGCGGAGCCAGTGCTACCCAATCCTAACCCTAAAATATATGTAGGCGCTGGTTGGGTGAAGATCATTTATAGAATTATAAATTCAAGTAATAATCTATTGCTTGTTGGTGATAAGGTAATGGGCATAAATCTTTGACTTCTTGTTTCTCAACCCACATTGGTTTATGTCCTTCTTCCGTTGGGGTAAAATTTTCGTCATCAACATTAACTATATAAAAGTGAGCAAGCGATCTCATAGGATACTTGCCTGCCGCAAGCCAATAGCAATCCACATCACATAATTCAGCAATTGAATTAATAAGATAACCCACTTCTTCCGCAAATTCTCTTTTTAAGCATTGTTCGTGTGTTTCGCCATTTTCTACGCCACCACCAACTAGTGATATTTCATTTTTGTTCATTTTTTTTGTTAAAAGTATTTTTCCTTCTTTTTCACAGATTCCAAAACAAGTTTCTCTGAAAGCAAATTTTGTTTGAAATGGATCTCCAATAACAATTTTCTTCATATTGACATTATAACATAAATATTTAAAAACGCAAAACGAGTTTATACGCTTTACGTTAGGATTGACGGGACGGTGGTGTTTGCATTCTAATGTTTTGTTGGTATCACAAAACCTGCAACACCTTTTTGACAAAAATAAAAGAACCGCATATTAGAATGCAGTTCCTCTTGGCGGCAACAACGCTATCCAATCCTAACCCTAAAATATATATTGGTGCCGGGTGGCTTAAATTAATTTTAAATTTTCATCTTTATCCCAATATTTAATCTTCTTATTCAGCAAATCCATAA
>CADBOH010000016.1 GCA_902796285.1 uncultured Eubacteriales bacterium
TCTCCACCAAAAAACGTACAGGTCAAAAAACTAAAGCCAAAAAAATTAAAAAAGGAAGTGAAAATTTATGACTAGTTCAGTAATTGTTACTATTGTGGTTATTCTTGGAATAATTATAGCAGGTGGGTTCCTTCTTTACTTTATGGGCGACTTACTTATGAGTTTGGCCAATAAAAACAAAGACAAGGATGCTGTCCAGAATAAACAAGCAAAAGAGCAAAAGGCTCTTGAAGAGCGTGTAGCAGCTCTCGAAAATAGCGAAAAGGCTAAAAATGACCCACAAATCGCAACCATTTTAATTAAGGGTGGGGTAGTTGAAAACTATAATCCTGAAGAGGAAGAAGCAACTGAAGAAGCTCCAGCAGAAGAGGCTCAAGCCGAGGAAGAAGCACAAACTCCAGCAGAAGAAACAGTTGAAGAAAAAACAGAGGAAACTGAGGACGAAACTTCTGAATACATAAGACAAAGAAGACTTGAACTTATGGAAAGACTTGCAAAATTGCAAGAACAAAATGAAGAAGCTGAAACTGAAGAAACAGCCGAAGAAACAACTGAAGAAACAACTGAAGAAAATGCAGAAGAAGTTGCAGAGGAAAATGCTGAAGAGACAGAAGAAACTCCAGTAGAAGAAGCCGTTGAAGAAACTCCTGTTGAAGAAGCTCAAACAGAGGAAGAAGTTGTTGAAGAAAATGCAGTAAATACACTTGCAGCTACAAACACACTTGAAGAACTTGAAGCTAAACTTGCTGATGAACAAGAAAAACTCAAGGCAAATGAAAAAGAATTACGTCAATGCAAGAAAGACTATTTACCACTTAGAAAGGTTAAAAAGACTCTTGAAAATGACGAAAAGAAACTTCGTAGAAAAGAAGCTCTTGTAGCAAAACAAAAAGTTGTTCTTTACGGAGTTAACAACTATGCTGATATCGATGAAGAAAAAGCAAAGAAACTTGCAGAAGATCTTGACCTTCTTGATGGGCTTAAACTTTCAGTTCAACACTGTGAAGAAGTTATCAGCAAAAACGAAGAGAGATATCCTCTTCTTGAAAAGATCTACAATTTGCTTACAGCACAAAACGAAGAAATTAAGACAAACATTGAAGATCTTAAAGAAGCTATTGAAGTTCTTAAAGCAGAAACTCCTGCTGACGATACAAACACTGACGCTGAATAATCTATATGTGTTTCAAGCACATTAAAAGCTCGGTATGTCCTTACAAGATACTTTTTAGTGTGCTTGGATTGTGGACTAAAATAATTTAAACTTCATATTATAAAAAAAACTCACATTTGGTTGTGAGTTTTTTTGAATTTTTTTGATCTATAAACTTGTTAAAAATATTTGCAAAATATGTGGATAAAATATATAATTGTATTATAGGAAAAGGAGAGAACCATGTTTAAAACAAAAGTTGGAAGAATTATTACTTTTGCAGTTATCGCCGGACTTTTAATAATAGGGGGAAGCATCGGAATTGGGCTTGGCATAAAAAGACCAGAAAAAACTTATAGCGTTTCTATCGTGTCAACCGTTGATGGTACAAAGACACATGGTGCAGGTTCATATAAAATAGGTGATGAGGTTACACTTGAAGCCGAAGCGACAGATGGATATCGTTTTGTATGTTGGAAACTAGGCAATGCACAAGTATCAACAGCAAATCCATACACTTTTAAATTGACCAAAAACAACATTGGTAATTATTCTGCCGTTTATGAAAAAGAATTTAACTTAACAAAGGCTACAACTGAAAACGGAACGATTACCGTTTCTGTTGAAAAAGCGATCAAAAGTGAAATAATCACCGTTACCGCGACCCCGGCTGAAAATTATGAAATCGACAAACTTTATTACGTTGAAGAGGGCAGTGATGAGGAAGTTCAAATTGAAAATCGTGTATTTTCAATGCCAGAAAAAAACATAACAGTTTATGCTACCTTCAAGTTGGTTGAGTATTCAATTTTAGTGGGCGAGATAGAAAATGGAACAATAGAGGTTGCCGAGACAAAAGCATCAGTGGGCACAGAAATCCACGTGACTGTTACTCCGGACGAAGGTAACTCAATATATAGGGTGTATTACATTGATGAAAATGATGTAGAAACTGAAATAGAAGAAGTGGATGAAAGTTATGTATTCTTAATGCCGGGCAAAGATATAATTATATTTGCAGAATTTATACAACAAATTTAATTAATGTTTTATTCTGCTTGACAAAAAGTGACAAAAACGATAACATATATCATGTAATAAAAGGAGCAAATATATGAAAAGAATTCAAACTTTACAAACTCGCGATATCGCTGGACAAAATCTTAACAATGCAGGTTGTGGTGAATGTCAAACATCTTGCCAATCAGCATGCAAAACATCTTGTGGTGTTGCAAATCAAAAATGCGAAAAGAATAATTAATAATTTTCAAATTGCCACATTTTATGTTGGCAATTTATTTTTGCAATTTTACGTATAGAGGAAAAAATTATGGTTCACGAATATAAATTAAATGGTTATAACATAGTGCTTGATACTTTTTCAAATTCAGTTCATGTGGTAGATGACCTTGCATACGATATCATAGGGCTCTATGAGGATAAAACAAAAGAAGAGATTGTTGCACTTATGCTTGATAAATACAAAAATGATACAAGCATAACAAGGCAAGAAGTTTTGGATTGTATTGAAGATGTTGAAGAATTAAAATCACAAGGCAAACTTTTTACCAAAGATGTTTATGAGGATAGGGCATTTGACTTTAAAAAAAGACAAACAGTTGTTAAGGCGCTCTGCCTTCACATCGCGCACACTTGCAATTTAAATTGCGAGTATTGTTTTGCATCGCAAGGCAAGTATCATGGCGAGCGTGCACTTATGAGTTTTGAGGTTGGTAAGCAGGCAATAGATTTTCTTATAAAAAATAGTGGAAAACGCCACAATCTTGAGGTTGACTTCTTTGGCGGAGAACCACTTGTAAATTTTGAAGTTGTTAAAAAAATTGTTGCCTATGCAAGAGAGCAAGAAAAGATTCATGACAAAAATTTTAGATTTACGCTCACCACAAATGGTATGCTTCTAGATGATGATGTTATAGATTTTGCAAATAAGGAAATGGATAATGTTGTTTTGTCGCTTGATGGGCGAAAGGAAATCCATGACAGTTTAAGAAAGACTGTTGATGGGAGAGGAAGTTATGACATAATTCTTCCAAAATTTAAAAAGTTTGTGCAAAGCCGTGGCGATAAAAGTTACTATATGCGTGGAACATTTACCCATAATAACGTTGATTTTACAAAAGATATCTTTCACATGGCAGACATGGGATTTAAAGAACTTTCTATGGAACCCGTAGTTTGTGCTCCTAACGAGCCATATGCACTTACAGAAGAAGATTTGTCTGTTCTTTATGAGCAATATGAAATTCTTGCAAAAGAGATGCTTAAACGAGAAAAAGAGGGCAGACCTTTCACATTTTATCATTACATGCTTGATCTTGCACATGGCCCATGTATATATAAAAGAATTTCTGGATGTGGTAGTGGCACTGAATATATGGCGGTGACCCCATGGGGAGATTTATATCCATGTCATCAATTTGTTGGGGATGAAAAGTACTTGCTTGGCAATATTTATGATGGTGTTACAAATACGGCACTTCGAGATGAATTTAAGATGTGCAATGCTTATGCAAGACCAAATTGCAAAAATTGTTGGGCAAAACTATATTGCTCAGGAGGATGCGCAGCAAACGCATACCATGCAACCGGTTCAATCACCGGCACATATGAATATGGATGTAAATTATTTAA
>CADBOH010000017.1 GCA_902796285.1 uncultured Eubacteriales bacterium
TAAAATATCATACATATAATCAAGGTCGCTAAAACTCTAGGATTATCAAGGGTTTTAGCGATTTTTTATTTTTATATTTTTTTATTAAAAATTTTCAAAAAAATATTTGACACTATTTTTTAAAGGACATTTGTGTCAAAATTTGCAACAAAAAAAGACCGAAAATTGAAAAACTCAACTTTCGGTCTTGAACGCTCTAAAACTATCAAAATTTGGTATAAATGGTGTCAATTAATATTATTCACAAAACATAAAATCAGCATCATAAACTTCTGACCAAATGTCTTTTAAAAGTTTTCCTTGTATATTTGCTTTATTCACGAAATCATCTCTAGTTTTATATTCTTGTTGAAAATCTCTACTACAAAATACTATGGTATAATCCGGTTTAAAGAAAACATCATAATTATTGTTATTGTGTTTAAACTTCATTTCACTATAAAAATATAATCCATTTACAAAATCTTCAAAGGTTGCTTTGAATTTTTCCCCTTTTCTATATTGCTCTCGTGCTCTAGATAAAGGAACTAAATTTGGATAGCTTATATGATATTTTTCCTCAAATTCAGTTTCATCTTTTCTTTGATGCCAACCACATTTAGAGCATTCGCCGTGACCAAATTTGTCGACGATGACTATATTGCCACACACACTGCAGTTTTTAACCTCATTTTTTTCATATGGGTCTTTATATTTTACAAATTTGAAATTATTTTCGTTTAATCCAGTCTTATATCTTTGATGTTTTTCATAATAAAATCTAGCCTTATCCTTCCAATCTAAATTCTTAGTCCACTCATAAGTTGTTGGCAAAAATTCTTTAATATTTCCAGTCATGGATTTAAATGGCTCATCATAACAAATAACCAAACTCGGCTTAATACGTTTCATCATCTCATTATAGCCAAGCATAAAATCTTCTTCGCAATTTTCTCTATAATATGTGCAAACAGCAACAATTGAACCTTCTTCTACGCCATCAAAGCAAAAATCAAAAGACTTTTCGTCACCCCAACTAACTGTAGGAATAACTTTTAAGCCTTTGCTTTGCCAATATGCTCCACACCAACGATTTTTAAAAATGCTTTCAATTTGTAATGGCAACGGCATATTTGTAAATATGCTAAAATCTGGCGAAAGCAAACAATAATATTGACTTAGTTTCTCTAGTTCATCTTCTGCATTTTCATAAACTTTTTCAAATTTCCAGTCATAAGTAAAAAAGTGAATAGTTTTATCCTTGTTATCTTTGTCATCTATTTTAGTATCAACATAGTTCAAGAACTTGATTTTATCTACATCAATATTTTGTCTTTTTATGATAGGGAATTGATATTTTCCAGCACTATGATTGTTGTATAAAAATTCATTTCGCACCAGTTTTTGCTTATTCTTTTGTTTTTCTTTTTCATATTCTGTTATGTCATCCATTATTATTTATCTCCTTAATTAAAATTCTTGTAATCTGGTTCAACCCAATTAGGGTCTCTTGGGGGATTATTTGCCCAATTCCAATTATGATCATGGGGAAACTTATGGTTGCGATGGGAGTCCTGATGAAAATAATCTCTATTTCTTACAGCTTTCCCATCAGGGCCATACCATCTACTTTGTTTTAACTTTCCGTTTTGATAAAGGTCTGACCTAGTATTTGGCTCACCCTCATCATCAAGTTTTCTCCCTTCAAAAATATTTATAGCTCTATTCGGAATTCCTCCTGCACCCATTATATCAAATCTCCTTTTAAAATGCAAAAGGTTGGAGAAACATTAAAATTTCTTCAACCTTTTCTTGCATTTTAGCATATGAATTTTACAAATTCAAGTTTTAGTGTCAGAATTCTTGAAATTTACATCTCAAAATCTTTTTCTCCTCGTCTTTTTTTTCTCTCTTCTTGTTCTCGGAGCATCTCTGCAACCTTTCGGTCAAATTCTTCATCGGAAAGCCCGCTTTGTTTTTCTTGCTCTTCTTTTTGCATTAAAAATTCCCCGACAAAACAAAATTTGACACACTTTTTTGCATATTTGGTGTCAAAAAATCAAAAACAAGACCGAAGGTTGAATAACTCAACTTCCGGTCTTTTTCATTCTAAAACTACCAAAAAATGGTGTAAATGGTGTCAAATTATTTAATTACTTTTAAATCATCAATTTTAACTGAAATGCAATCTCCATAAAACTCGCCATTTTTATCTATTCCAGAAAAATCTACTTCTATATAGTCTTGGACAGCGTTATTATCCATAACACA
>CADBOH010000018.1 GCA_902796285.1 uncultured Eubacteriales bacterium
AACTTCAACCTTTCACACAACTCTTCAAGAGATCCGTCTCTCTTTTTTAAAACAGGAAACGCATCCACATTATCACTGGCAAATCTTGGCAATAAGTGAAAATGAAGATGAAAAACAGATTGCTGCGCATCTTTTCCGCTAGCATTTAACACATTTACGCCAGTAAACCCACAATTATCAACTAGATGTTTTGAAATCTTTTTAATCGAACTAGTAACGCGACTCAGGGTTTCTTCATCGCAATCTAAAATATTCTCACAATGTTTTTTAGGAATAACCAAAATGTGTCCATTTGCATCATTTGAAATATCTAAAAATGCATATGTCCATTTATCCTCATATATTTTATATGATGGAATTTCCCCTTTAACTATTTTACAAAAAATACAATCGTTCATTTTTGACCTCATATATTATTATACAATAAAATTTTAATTTCTCCAAACAAAACTATGATTTTAAAAAGGGGTAAACAAAAAACGCTTCAATAGAAGCGCTTTTAATTTGTATGTTTTAAACTGTGGCAGCTGCTGTAAGCAAAATTCCACCCCAGAGAGCACAAGCAATTATAAGATAGATTGCTGCAAGCAAAACAATAACATAAACAATTCTTTCCACTAACTTTATTCCAAAACTGCAAAACGCAACCAAGTTAAAATTGAAAAGTCCAATAAGTCCCCAGTTGATTCCACCAATTAAGAGCAAAATAAGTGCTATATAATTTGCTATTATCATACCTCCTCCTTTAATCTTATTATGCTCAAAAAGGTATGACAATATTCAATTAATTATCAAAACTTTTATCTATAGTTCCGCCACCTAGGCAAATACCACTTTCATTATATAAAACAACAAATTGTCCAGGGGTAATTGCTCTTTGCCTTTCATAAAAATCCACCCTAATATCCTTATCATTTAAGATTGTCACGCGGACTTTTTGATCTGGCTGCCTATATCTAAATTTTGCAAAGCAGTCAAATTCTTTCTCATCAGGGATTTCAGGTATCCAATTCATTCCACTCGCATAAAGCCCATCGCTATACAAAAGCTTGTCTTCCCCTTGCGAAACATAAAGAATATTATTTTCAAGGTCTTTACTTATGACAAACCATCTCTCGCCATTACCACCCTTTCTGCCACCGATATTAAGCCCTCTTCTTTGACCCAATGTATAATACATAAGACCATCATGTTCTCCAACTTCATTGCCATCAAGGTCAAGAATCTTTCCCGGCTTTGCTGGAAGATACTCTTTTAAGAACTTTTTAAAATTTCTTTCACCTATAAAGCATATACCTGTGCTATCTTTTTTATCCGCTGTTGAAAGTTCAAGTTCTCTTGCAATTTCTCTTACCTTAGGCTTATCCATATTCTCCAAAGGAAATACAACACTTCTTAGCTGTTCTTGGCTAAGTTGATTTAAAAAGTAAGATTGATCTTTGTTTAAATCATCAGCTTTTGCAAGATAATACTTGCCATCTTTTTCGATCTTTTTTGCATAATGCCCTGTTGCTATTAGATCAGCCCCAAGTTTTTTTGCCTGCTCTAAAAATGGCCCAAACTTAACTTCTCTATTACATAGTACATCTGGATTTGGTGTACGGCCTTTTTTATATTCATCAAGAAAATACTCAAACACTCTATCGTAATATTCTTTAGAGTAGTTTACAGAAAAATAAGGGATGCCTATTTTATTACAAACCCTTTTAACATCTTCAAAATCATCCTCAGCAGTGCATGTGCCATCTTTTTCCTTCCAGTTAATCATAAATAGTCCAATAACATCATGCCCTTGTTTCTTTAAAAGGTATGCCGCAACAGATGAATCAACTCCTCCGCTTATACCAACAACAATTCTCATTTTTGCTCTCCGTCTTCTGTCTCTTTATTCTCATCGTTATTTTCGGTCGTTTCAATTTCTTTTAAACTATCCATATATTCTTGTTTTTGTTTAAGAATTTCGCCTTCAACATCAATTGCTACCGGCACCTTAAATCTTTTAGTGGCAATAGCAAATATATCCCAAAACCACAAAAACTCAATAAGCCCAATTATTGTTGAAATAGAGGCAATTAAAGCACCACCATCAACTTGTGAAAGATAATTGCTAAACACTACACATAATATAACGGCAACCATATTGGTTACAAGAATAGATCCTCTTAGATATCTGCCAACATAAAAGCAGTGTCCACCAAACGCACCCAAGAAAATTGAAAATAATAAGAGTTTCACAAAACTTACATCGCTTGGCAATTTTTTAGTGTTTATTATGTAGTCTCTATCTCCTCTACGTTTTTTTGCTTTTGCTTCCTTATTTGTAGCTATTTCAAAGCGTGAAAAATCCAGGCCACAGTCTGGACATTCACTTGTGCCTTCAAGCATCTTATAGCCACATCTAGGGCATGAGATAATCTTTACTTTATCTCTATTTCTACCAAATAACATATAGAAATAATAACACCCATTAAAAAGATTGTCAAGCAAGATTGATATTTAAATTGCTATTCCGCCTTATCCTTAGACTTACTGTAATATACATAACTAGCCCTATCTGCAGAATACTCTCTTAACGCTTCTTCAAAAAGAACAGATGCCTTGTGATATTCTCCTTTCTCGTACTCGATAATTCCTTTTTCAAAGCACCCCTTAGTTCTAAATAATTTTTCCTTCACATCCTTTGAATAAGACTCTAAATCTTCAAATAAGTAGATATCCTTATCTTTCTTGCTTATATTGCCAACATACCTATATTTAAAGCGATAATTTAATGGCAACTCATCAATTATATTTTTTGTGAAGATAGCTTTAACAGATATGAATTTTGCCAATTCACCAAGTTTATCTAAGAAGGAAAGATCTGATAATATCCTAGGCGTTTTTTTGCCGCTTTCATGACTCAGAGCAAAAATCACAACCTCGCAGTCAAGAGCAACTCTAATCAGCACGCCCCAATTTTGCAAATGTCGACTTTTCTTTTCGAGCACCTTAAAAATCATTTGTTCACACTCAATAGCATTTTCAATTTTCCCAAACACCACAATCAAGCCACTTTCAAGGTATCTCTCAATATAGCCGCCATATTTTTTTACAAGCGGGGCGATTATATTAAGCTGTGAATTTAACACATCAAAATCTTTATCAAACGCCCCCTCTCCATCATTACTTTCAACGCTGATCTTGATTATTGCAACTCTTTTTCTCAGTTGCTTACCGCGTTCTAGTTCAACAACTCCACTTCGCCCCACAACTCTATAAAATTGCTTTGGCAATCTCTTTGCACTTAGTTGATAGTTTTGCCCAATACTACCTTCTCCCTCCAAATAGTTGTTATTTTTTTTATTAAGCCCATGTTCAATATTATTAAATTGCTTTCCTCCTCCAATATTAAATCGGCCATTTCTTACAATTCCATCACCAAGTCTAGATACAACACGCTCAACCTTTGATACAGGTCTGCAAACTAAAAGATAATTAAAGAACAAAAGAGATATGAAAATAACAGATATAATAACTACCCAAAGGATCAAATTATATGTATTGTTTGGAGTGATGTTTAAAAATGACTTAATGGCTTTGGAAAAATCATTATTTATAGAGTTTAAATATGCAAGGAAAAACAACAATAATCCATAAACAATTACAAGAGGAGCACTTGTAAAAAACAAAACCTTATCAAGTGATAAAATATTTAAAAATTTAAAAAATAAAATACTCCCAATAATAATATTTATCCCAGCAAAACAAAGGCCAATAATGGCTTTTGTATCAAATTTAAATACAATTTTGTTATCAACAGGAAAAATTCCTAAAATAATTGATTTGCTAAATATTAAAACAGGAATTAATGTGATAATAAATAATATTAATAATATTTTTGTCGATTTTTTCATATTTTTATTTTTTTCATTTTAGCTATTTGTATGCATTAATTTATTTTTATTTTGATAAATAAAAAAAAGAGTTACTGCACATAATATCACTGGAGGTTTAAAATGAATAACGAAGTTGACAAAGAAATGATAACCGAATATTTA
>CADBOH010000019.1 GCA_902796285.1 uncultured Eubacteriales bacterium
ATAAGGGCAGCAAAGCAAACGAGGAAGTTTTAGTTGGACAAAAAGCAATTCAACTACTAGGGGGAAAAATCAAAAAAACTCTTGAATATGACATTGAAGAAATTGATGCAAAAAGATTTATTATAATTATAGATAAAATAAACAATACAAATAAAATTTATCCAAGATCAAAAAATCTTCCAAAAACCAAACCAATTTTATAAAAAAATATAAAATTTTAATAAAAAAATAAATAAAATCAATAAAAATTACTTAAAAATTAAATAAATATATGTTATTATATATATAACAATTAATTTATGCGAGGTTATTATGGGAAAAATTATTGCATTTGCCAACCAAAAAGGCGGTGTAGGAAAAACAACTTCTTGTATCAACTTGGCCGCTTATGTTGCAGTGATGGGAAGCAAGGTTCTTGTACTTGATCTTGACCCTCAGGGCAACGCTACAAGCGGACTTGGAATTGATAAAGAAAGGGATATGAAAACTATCTATGATCTTATTTCAGGCGATTCTACTGTTGAAGAAGTGATTCAACAAACACAAATCCAAGATTTAGACATTATTCCTTCAACTGTTGATTTAGCAGGCGCCGAACTTGAAATGGTTCAAATGCCTCAACGTGAAAAAATTATCAAGGGAATTCTGGACACTATCAAAGATAAATATGATTTTATTATGATAGACTGTCCTCCTTCTCTTGGCCTTATTACTGTTAATGCGTTAACGGCTTGCAACAGTGTTATAATTCCTATGCAATGTGAATACTATCCTCTTATGGGCATAACACAACTTATGAACACAATAAGACTTATCAAATTTCACCTTAACCCATCTATTGACATCGAAGGCGTTGTGTTAACTATGAAGGATAAAAGATCAAACCTTACATCACAGGTTGCTGACGAAGTTCTAAAATTCTTTGGCAAAAAAGTTTTCTTTACATACATACCAAGAAACATTAGACTTGCAGAAGCACCAAGTCATGGTGAGCCAATAATTATATATGAACCATCTTCAAAAGGCGCTGAAGCATACATGTCGCTTGCAGAGGAGTTTTTAGATAGAAACAAAGTAAAGTATAAACCTATCACAAAAGACACAAAAATTAAAACAAGAGAGGTAAAAAACAATGGATAAAAAGAAAGGATTAGGAAGAGGACTCGAGTCTCTTTTTGGCTTTTATGAGGACGATAGTAATGAAACAATAACTAATCAAGCAACAAGTAAAAAGCAAAACACACAATCAAACGTCACCGAACTTGATATAACAAAGATCTACCCAAATCCAAACCAACCTAGAAAACATTTTGACGAAGAAGCTTTGCAGGAACTTGCAAGTTCAGTAAAACTTCATGGTATTATTCAACCTCTTGTTGTTAATAAAGTAGATGAAAACAACTATATGATAATCGCCGGCGAAAGAAGATGGAGAGCGTCTAAAATGGCCGGGCTAGATACTGTTCCTGTTGTAATCAAAAATTACACCGAAAAGCAAATAAAAGAAATTTCAATTATTGAAAACTTGCAAAGAGAAGACTTAAACCCTATCGAAGCTGCAAGAGCAATTAAACAACTTATGGATGAATACAACCTCACACAAGAAACTGTATCTGACAGAATTGGTAAAAGTCGTTCAAGCGTTGCAAACACATTAAGATTACTCAGTCTTTATCCAGATGTAATTAAAATGATTGAGGATGGCAGATTATCAAGCGGTCATGCAAGGAGTTTGGTTGTTGTCGATGATACAACACAACAAATTAAATTTGCAAAACAAGCCGCAGACGGAAAAATGTCTGTGCGCGACCTTGAAAAAGCGGTAAAGAACTATTTAAATCCACCTAAAACACCTGTAACAAAAGTGAAAGAACAATCACTTGAACTTAAAGAACTTATAAATGATATGCAGCGTGTGTTTGCTACAAAAGTGTCCGCAATTGGCAACGATAACAAAGGAAGAATTTATATCGATTACTATTCTAGAGATGATTTAGATAGACTTGCAGATATGGTTGAACTTTTAAAGAAAAAGGAAATAACTCTTGGAGATCTTAGAAACTACAATAAGAGACACCCAAACAACTAAAAAGCCTAATTAATAGGCTTTTTTCTTTGCGCTACATCAAAGAAACACAAAAGTAGTCAAAAAATGTTTCACGTGAAACATTTGTCGAACGTTTTTTAATAATACAAATAAATTGTTTCACGTGAAACAATCAACAAAAATTAACACATTAAATTGCTTTGAATAATATCTTGTTTATGGTATAATTATTGTGGAGGTAAAAATGAAAAAATTAAAGGGAACAAAGACAGAACAAAATTTACTTAAGGCTTTTGCCGGTGAAAGTCAGGCAAGAAATAAATATACATATTTTGCATCAAAAGCCAAAAAGGAAGGCTATGAACAAATTGCAAGTATTTTTGAAGAAACCGCAAACAATGAAAAAGAACACGCAAAGCTATGGTTTAAGGCATTGAATAATGGAGAAGTGCCAACAACCCTTGAAAATTTGCTTGCCGCAGCAGCTGGAGAACACGAAGAATGGACAGAAATGTACAAGCAAATGGCAGCAGAAGCAAAAGAAGAAGGATTTACAGAACTTGCATATAAGTTTGCCGCAGTTGGAGAAATTGAGAAGCGCCACGAAGAAAGATACAAAAAATTGGCTGAACTTGTTAAACTAGGCAAAGTTTTTAAGAAAACAGAAGAAAAA
This sequence comes from uncultured Eubacteriales bacterium, assembly GCA_902796285.1. Classification (GTDB taxonomy): domain Bacteria; phylum Bacillota; class Clostridia; order Christensenellales; family UBA1242; genus Caccovivens. The sequence continues at coordinate 2,721 of CADBOH010000019.1, forward strand.
GTATGGATATGCAGAAACTGTGGACATGTATACGTTGGAAAAGAACCACCAAAGGTTTGTCCTGTATGTAATCACCCAGAAGCATACTTTGAAATTCTTAACGAAGAATTTTAACATAAAAAAAAGAGGTATAAAACTAACCTCTTTTTTTGTTATCTAAATAATTCGACATTTATAGAGATAATACTACAATATTAGACTATACACTGGAGCATAAAAGTTGTATAATTGTTTTGTTCATAAATAAAGAAAAATAAGGAGTGATAAAAATGAAAAATGACCTATTAAAAACACTTGCAATGAAAGCAAAAAATAGGATGATCAACAAAAACCTAAGAAACAGTTATGCAAATTCTTCAGTAAAAATTATAGATAGTTATGACAAAAATTTTTATGATAAAGTAAGAGAAATTATGACTCAGGATGAGGACATCTTCAATCCATTAAAGAGGCTTATGGATGAAGATAAACTTATGAATTTGGACTCACGTGGAAGGGAAAGATACCTTCTTGAAACTATTGAAAAGTACCAAAAAGCACGAAGAATGATTCAAAATGAGAAAAATTTAATTTGTTAATATAGTTATTATTTTATAATTATACTATTTTATTTATCAAATAAAACACAACTTAGTTGTGTTTTATTCTTCAAATTGACTATTGTATAATTGAGCGTAGAATCCATTTTGTTTAATCAAATCACTATGTTTTCCGCTCTCAACAATATCTCCATCTTTCATCACTAAAATTAGATCGGCATTTTTTATGGTTGATAGTCTATGGGCAATTATTATTGAAGTTCTTTTTGACATTAACTTATCCATTGCTTGTTGAATAAGAATTTCAGTTCTCGTATCGACAGAACTAGTTGCTTCATCAAGTATTAGCATTGGAGCATTGTCAACCATAGCTCTTGCAATTGTTAGTAGTTGCTTTTGTCCAGAGGATAATGAATCTTCCTCGCTAAGCATTGTGTCATATCCATTTGGTAAAGTTTGTATGAAATGATGAAGCCCAACTGCTTTGCATGCTTTTTCTACTTCCTCATCTGTGATACTTTTATTATTATAAATAATATTTTCTTTGATAGTCCCTTCAAACAACCAAGTATCTTGTAAAACCATGCAGAACATTCTATGAACATTATCTCTTTTTAACTTTTTTGTAGGTATGCCATCAATTAGTATGTCGCCACTTGTTGTTTCATAAAACCTCATTAACAGGTTTACCATAGTTGTTTTACCAGCACCAGTAGGTCCAACAATTGCAATTTTTTGGCCTGCTTTTATTTTAACTGAAAAATCATTTATTATAATTTTGTCTTCATTATAGCCAAAATGCACGTTTTTAAATTCAATATCGCCATTTATTTGACTTATTTCGTTAGTTTTATAACTTTCATCTTCTATTTCTTTTTCATCCAAAAATTCAAAAACTCTGTAACTTGCAGCGCCTGTTGACTGCAAACTTTGAACTGACTGTGCAAATGTTCTAAGAGGTTGATTGAAAAGTCTAACATATATCATAAATTCAACAATAACTTCAAAGCCAAATGTGCCATTCATAGTTAAAATTGCTCCTGCAACGCAAACAGCCACAAATCCTAAATTTCCAATAAAAGCCATTAAAGGCATCATTAAACTTGAAAAAAAGTTTGATTTCCATGTATTTTTGTATAAATTTGTATTAATTTTGTCAAATTGTTCGCCTAATTCCTTTTCTGCATTGTAGGCTTTTACAACATTGTGTCCTGAATATACTTCCTCAATATGACCGTTTATATCACCAAGTAATTTTTGTTGTCTTACAAAATATTTTTGAGATCTTGACGTGATTAAAACCATAAATGTAAAACCAATAAATGATGTTCCTATTGCAACAAGAGCCATAATCCAATTTGTTATAAACATCATTATTATTGACCCGAAGAATAATACAATGGCCGAAACCAAACTACCAATGCTTTGATTTAATGTTTGACCTATAGTATCGACATCATTTGTTACTCTTGAAAGTATATCTCCATTATTTGTGCTATCAAAATATTTGAGGGGGAGTTTGTTTATTTTTGATGAAATATCACTCCTCATTTTTTTTGTGATTTTTTGTGTCACAACCGCCATTATATAACCCTGTAAATACGAAAGAATAATACTTGTTGCATAATAGGCTATTAAAACTAATGCTACATTTTTTATAGCCTCAAGATTTACTGCTCCATACAATCCCTTTTGTAATTCAGTGGTCATTTCACCTATTTTATCTGGCCCAATAATTGTAAAAATTGTGCCCCCAGCGGCAAATAATATGGCTAAAACTATCAAAAAAATGTATTTTTTGCTATATTTTATCAATTTTCCCCACGTTTTTGAAATTGGGTGTTTTTGTTTTTTAATATTTTGAGGATTGTTATTTTTCATTTTATAACTCCTCCTTTGATAACTGCGATAAAGCTATTTCTTGATATACAGGGCAGTTTTTAAGAAGCTCGTCATGTTTGCCTATTCCAACAACATCTCCGCTTTCAAGAACTATAATTTTATCAGCATTTTTTATAGTACCAATACGTTGAGCAACAATAAAGGTTGTTACCCCATGAATTTTATCTTTAATTTCCTTTCTTAATGTTTTATCAGTTTTAAAATCGAGCGCAGAAAAACTATCATCAAATATCAATATTTCAGGCTCTCTTGCAATGGCTCTTGCAATAGCAAGTCTTTGTTTTTGTCCACCAGAGAGATTAGTTCCTCCCTGTGCTACATTTGATTTAATTCCTTCTGTCAAATTATCAACAAACTCTTTTGCCTGTGAGATTTCTAACGCCTTATTCATTTGAGTTTCGTTTAATTCTTCTTTACCATTTTCTCCAAACTTTAAATTTGACTCTATATCACCAGAAAAAATTACTGCCTTTTGTGGAATATATCCTATTTTATTGTGCAATTCTTCTTGCTTATAATCTTTTATATTCACACCATCAATAAGAATTTCACCATCAGTTGCATCATAAAACCTTGGTATTAAATTAATAAGCGTGCTTTTTCCGCTACCTGTTGAACCAATAAAAGCAACTGTTTCACCTTTATTTGCCTTAAAACTTATATTTTTGATTATATATTCCTTTGCATCTGGATATTTAAATGAAACATTTTTAAATTCTACTTCACCTTTAATATTTGTGTTACTTGCTCCATTTCCATCAATAATTTGAGGTGATGTATTTAATATTTCATTTATTCTTTTTGCTGAAACGCTTGCTCGTGGAATAAGCATAAATAGAATAACAAGCATCATAAATGATGAAACAACCTGCATCGCATATGACAAATATACTACCATATCTGAAAAAACGTTTAATTTATCAGCAGGTGAGGAGTTATTAATCAAAAAGGCCCCTATCCAGTAAATTGCAAGTGATAACCCATTTAAAACAAGCGACATTGCAGGCGACATTATTGCCATTATTTTGCCAGTAAACAAATGAGTTTTAGTTAATTCTTTATTTGCTTTTTCAAATTTTTCTTCCTGATATTGTTCTGCGTTATACGCCCTTACTACTCTAACGCCAGTTAAATTTTCTCTCGTAACTCTGTTTAAATTATCTGTTAAAGTTTGTATTTTTTTAAATTTTGGCACCGCAAAAATGATTATTATAGATAAAACGAAAATCATTACTGCTACTGCTATAGCTGTTGCAAGCGACCACTGCCAGCCTTTGCCTACTATCTTAAAAATTGCCCATATTGCAGTAACAGGTGCTTTAATTAAAAGTTGTATTCCAAAAACAAAAACCATTTGAACTTGTGTTACATCGTTTGTTGTTCTTGTAATAAGTGAAGATGTTGAAAAATTTTTAATTTCTTCCATTGAAAATGATTGAACTTTATTGTATACGCTTTCTCGTATTCTGTAAGCAAGTGCCGCCGATATTCTAGAAGCAAAAAAACTTACTATAACGGCCGAACCTAAACTACCAAAGGCACACAGCATCATAAAGCCTCCATTTCGCCATACATCTGCCATTTCACTGCCCGGTGTTTGAATTATTTTTGTAATCTCATTCATGTAGCCTGGTATTTTTAAATCAAGCCACACTTCCATTACTATAAATCCGGCACAAATTAGTAATATAATCCACTCATAACTTTTTAGTTTTTTAAATAGTTTAAACAATGTTTACCCCTTAATTTCAACAACGTATTATATGATAATTTTTAAGTTAATGTCAACCTTTTGGTGACAAAAAAAATACTCAAATTCTTGAGTATTATTTATTTGAACTTCCCCAGCCTTTATCTCCTCTTTTTGATTCAATCTTTAAAAGTTCTTCATATGAAATTTCTTTTTCTTTCATATCTTCAACTCTGTGAATTACACCCTGAGCAATAGCCTTTTTTGTGCTGTAAAACATAATTTCTTCTCTTTTATATTCATTATATTTTTCAAAAAATTCATCTTCATTTAGATTTGAAAATACAAGTTTTTTGCGAGTGCAATTCATGATTGCAATTTTTATTTCTCCTCTATATCCACTATCTATAACACCAGCACTTCTCTTTATACCTTTTGTTCCTGTTGAAGATCTCTCCTCGATTTGCAAATAATAATTTGGACTTGATGCCCATGCTATACCTGTTGGGATGAGTTTTGTTTCGTACTCCTCAAGTATAATAAAATCTTCATCAAAGCAAGCAAATATATCATATCCTGCATTTTCTCTTTCTTTGTTAAAAATAATTGCATTTGGTTTTGTTTTTGCAAAGTAAACATTTTTGTCATTTTCAAAATAATTCATTTTTCCTCCTATTTTACAAAAAATGGACAATAAGTCCATTTTTTATTCATTTTCATAAGATCTTTCATCACATTCAAATTTATTAAAAAGTTCTTCTTCTATTTGCGCAAGAGGCTTTTTATTTTCGTCCAATCCTGTTATTCCTAAAAGACCTTTTGGATACCCCATATTAAATTGTATTTTTCCTTCAGTTTGCTCATTAACCATGATAAACTTTTTGTCTTTTAAAATACTTCTCATATAGGAATAAAAACCTTTTTCATTTAACTTTTTAATAAATTCTTCAATAGTAGGACAACCAAATCTTGTTAAATCATATTGCTTAAATAATTTTGATAAAAGCTTATATGAATTTTCAATTTTTATTCTAAGCGTTTTATTATTCCAATATTCAATAACAAAATTATCACCATTATCCCTATCTTTTTTTACATCTTTTATATCAAACAAATAAAGATCATATTTATTTTTATCTAACATTATTTCTCCTTATCCAATAACTCTAACAGGTAATATTAAATACAAAAATTCATCTTCTTCAGTTGGTACAATAACACATGGTGTTGATGCTTTGTTGAAACACATTTTTACAAATTCATTAGTATTTACTCTTAAACTTTCAAGAAAATATCTTGGGTTAAATGATATCACTAAATCTTTACCTGAAACATTTACTGGAATATTTTCTTTTATATTTCCAAGTTCTGAGTTTGATGTTATACAAAGATTATTTTCTTTAATATCAAACTTAACAAAGTTGTTGTTGCTTGCTCTTGAAAGTAATGTTGCTCTTTCAAGTGCTTCTTCAAATTGTTCTTTGTCTGCAATAACAAATGTTTCAAAATTTACAGGGATGATTTGTTTGTAATTTATGTAATCTCCCTCTAAAAGTCTTGATGTTATTTTAGTATCTCCAAGATCTACTAAAATTGTGTTTTCTTCAACATAAATATTTATTATATCATCATTGTCATCAATAAGTTTGCTAATTTCACTTAAACTTCTTGCAGGAATTACTATTGACTTTGTAATAGATGATGTAACACGCTTTTTAATTCTAGCAAGTCTGTATCCATCAAGAGCAACAACATTAAGTTCGTTGTTTCTAATATCAAAAAGCACACCTTTTAAAATTGGTCTTGTATCATCAATTGCTACCGAAAATATACTCTTTGAAACGCAAATTTTAAAATCCTTTTTGCTTATTCCAAAATACTCATTTGTTTCAACATTTTTAAATCCAGGGTATTCGATTGGGTTGTAGCATTGAATAATACTTTCGCTATCATCATATCTAATAGTCATTTGGTTTTTATCATTAACTTCAAGTTCAATTATTGAATTTGTGAGTTTTTTTACAAACTCTGTGATAAATCTACCAGGAACAACTGTTTCGCCTTCAACCTTAACATCTGCTTTTATTTTCTTTTCAATAGAAAGTTCAGTGTCTGTTGCACTCATAGTTAAAGTTTGGTCTTCTGCTGTGATTTTGATACCTTCAAGTATAGGATTAGTTATCTTTGATGAGATAGCTTTACTTACTTTTAATAATGCATCTGACAATTCAAGTCCTTGACAATTTACTAACATAACAACTCCTTTTTTATATGTATATATTATACCATAATACCATAAAATAAGCAAGAAAAATATAAGACATTGGCGTTTTTTGAAACACTTTTTTTGCCAATGTCTAGTGATATTTTATATTTATTAAATTATAGTATTTATAATAATTAGTGTATAAATGTGTATAACTTTGTGTTGTAACCATATATTGCCATAAAAATTCGTTTTTTTGCGTAGTTGATACTATATATTGGTTTTTAAATTGTGGATAACTTGTGCAGAAATAAAATTAGTTATTCACTTTTCAACATTTTTTTTATTTCGCTGATAAATGAGTTTATTTTGTGTGATGTTTTTATTTCATCTGATATCTTGTCTCTTGAGTGCATAATTGTTGTATGATCTCTTCCACCAAATATTTTTCCTATTGAAACAAGTGGTATTTCAAGTATTTCACTGATAAGATAAATTGCTATCATACGTGGTTCAACAACATCTTTACTTTTCTTTTTGCCAATGATATCTTGTCTTGTTATATCAAAGTATTTACAAACCGCATCAATGATTGCGTCTACTGTTACTCCATCGTTTTTATCTTCTTCAAATTGACCATTAAAAGCTTCGAGCGCTTCTTCCATAGTTGCAGAATGTTTGTTTGAAAGATTTGCCAAGAAGTAAACTTTTGCAAGCATACCTTCAAGTTCTCTTATATTTGTGTTTAGTTTTTCAGCAATAAAATCAATCACATCATCATCGATAACATACTTTTCGATTTGACATTTTTTTCTAAGAATAGCGATTCTTGTTTCAAGGTCAGGGGATTGAATATCCTGTATAAGACCACAAGTAAAACGAGAGCTTAATCTATCAGTAAGAGTTTCAATTTCTTTTGGATGACGGTCAGATGCAATTATGATTTGTTTATTGTTTTGATAAAGTTCGTTAAAAGTGTGGAAAAATTCCTCTTGAGTGCTTGTTCTTTTTGAAATAAATTGAATATCATCAACCATCAAAACATCAAGATTTCTATATTTTGTTCTAAATGCAGAAACAGCTTTAATTTTTTCTTCTGATCCCAAACTTTCGATGTAATCATTTGTAAAATCATTACATGTAATATATTTTACATTTAAATTTGGATTAAACTCTTTTATGTAATTGCCAATTGCGTGCAGAATATGTGTTTTACCAAGTCCAACACCACCATAAATAAAAAGTGGATTAAACTTTTCGCCAGGATGTTCAGCAACCGCTCTTGCAGCAGCGTAAACAAACTGGTTTGATTTGCCTACAACAAAGTTGTCAAAAGTGTATTTTGCATTGAAAGGATTTTTTGAAACTTCATATTCCTTTTGTTTTTTAACTTCACCATTTGCTTTAATATATTCTATTTCTTCATTTTGGTCAAGAATATCAATTTCAAGATTTGATCCAAATATATCACTTACCGCAGAAGATAATTTATCGAGGTAATTTCTCAAAATTTGATTTTTTGCAGAAGTTGAGTTTGTTGCAATAATAAGTTTTTTGTTTTCAACAAGATCTAAAACCTTTAAAGGTTTAAACCACATAATAAAAGAAACGTTTGAGACCATAAGCTCAAGCTTGTCGAGTACTGCTTGCCAAAGTGATGATAAATCTTGCATAATTTCTCCTTTCCTACAAATTATATCAAAAATTAACTTAATTGTAAAATAAAGTCGAAAAAAAGTCAACCATGGCTGACCAAATTTTTATAAAAAGATACAAATATTTTTTGTTTATAAAGTAGAATTTTTTTTAGTTTTATGGTAAAATGTAGTTATGTTTATAAAAAGTTTAAAACTTAAGTCTTACAGAAGTTATGAAAACTTTGAATTTGAGTTTGATGATGGCCTTAATATACTTGTTGGAAAGAATGCTCAGGGCAAAACAAATGTTTTGGAAGCTATCTTTTTTGCAATTATAGGAAAAAGTTTTAAAACATCAAAAGAAAAAGAGGTTATTAAGTGGGATAGCCAAAATGCTTATGTAGACGCGATTTTTCAAAAGAAATATAGGGAAGTTGAAGTTGAGTTATTCTTTGATAACGCGCACAAAAAAACAATAAAAATAGATAAAATTGCTATAAGAAAGATTGGTGAACTTATGGGCTCCGCAAACGCTGTATTTTTTTCTCCAGAAGAGTTAAAACTTGTTAAAGAAAGCCCAGATGAGAGAAGAAGATTTATGAATATAGACATATCTCAAACAAACAAAAGGTATTTTTATTTGATTGGTAGATATGAAAAAGTTTTGGCAAACAGAAACAAACTTTTAAAAAGCAGCAGTGACATAAACGTTATTAAAGAAAGTATTGATATTTGGGATAGGGCACTAGCAGATCTAGCAGAAAAAATTGCTTATGAAAGAAAAAATTTTATTGAAGAGCTTGCTCCATACGCAAAACTTGCACATGAATATATATTTGGCGGGAAGGAGCAAATAGAAATAAAATATATATCTTCATTTGAGGAAAACTATGCAGCAAATATGGTGAAAGCACTTGCAAAAAATTTAGAAAAAGATTTTAAACTTGGATACACAACAGTTGGTGTTCATAGAGATGAAATTGATATTTACTTAAATGGTGTTGAAGTAAAAAATTTTGGTTCTCAGGGACAGCAAAGAACAGTTGCGCTTTCAATGAAACTTGCAGAACTTGAAATAATCAAGAATAGAGTGGGAGAATATCCAATTTTACTTTTGGATGACGTGTTTAGTGAACTTGATAAGGAAAGAAGAAAAAAACTCTTAAAGTTTACATCAAAGACTCAAACGATTATCACTTGCACTGAGTTTGACGAAAAAATAAAAGCTAAAATTTTTGAGATAAAGAAGGCTTGAAAAACAAAAAATAGTGTGATATAATATTTTTATGGCAAAAGATAAAAAACAAGGCATACTAAAAAATAAAAATGTATATAAAAGAGCAAGAAACATTGCTATAATTTTTGCTGTTGTGTCTGCATTTTTGATATTGGTTGGAATTGGGGCCGGAATTTATTCAGCAAAAAATAACACGGAAATTTTAAGCGAATATAAGAGAGACGGACAATACAGAGAGATTTATTTAAACGATGTTAGAGATTTAAAAGAAGATTATATAAGCGGAAAAATCGATATTGATGAGTATAAAAAACAATTTTCATATATGAGAAGCGATAATGATCTATATGTGCTTGACAATCTTAATCGCTCAGAAAGTGAGATTAAAGAAAAAAGTGATCAAAATACTTTAATGATGATGGCTGGCATTGCTGCAATAGGAGTAGGATTTGTTGGAGCAGTTGCTTCGGGGACTGCTGCTTGTAAAAAAGATGATCAATATGATGATGCAGTTGAATTAGAAAAAAGAGAAAATTAATAAAAAAATACGCAAAAATGCGTATTTTTTTGTGTTTTTAATTAATTTTTTAATAATTTTTTGTAATTTAATCCCATATTTTCCTTCATTTTTTCGAGGGTTTTTCTTGCTTGATTAGAGGCTTTTAAACTATTTTCAAAAAGCATTTCATAAATTTTATTTACGTCTTTAATTAAAAGTTCTCGTTTTTCTCTTATTGGAGTTAAAATTTCTTCAATAATTTGATATAAAAAGTTTTTAACTTTTACATCTCCAAGACCACCTTGTTGATAGTGAGATTTCAGTTCATCAAGATTTTTATACTCAGGCAAATATTTTTTAAAGTGTTCATCATTACAAAAGGCATCAAGATATGCAAATACTACGTTGCCTTCAATTTTGCCTGGGTCAGTTATTTTAATATGATCTGGGTCAGTGTAAGCGGACATAATTTTTTGTTTTACTGTTTTTGAATCATCGCAAAGATAAATTGCATTTCCAGCAGACTTTGACATTTTTAATTTTCCATCAAGACCAGGAAGTCTTGCACAAATTTTGTTTTTTGGTAAGAGTGCTTTTGGCATTTTAAAAACTTCTTCGGTTGGATTATATGTGTTATTAAATGAATTTACAATTTCTCTTGTTTGTTCAATCATTGGGAGTTGGTCATCTCCAACAGGCACAATTGTTGTACCAAATGCCAGTATGTCACTTGCTTGTGAAACTGGATAATTTAAAAATCCTATTGGAATAGTCCTTTCAAAACCGCGTTGTTTAAGTTCTTCCTTAATTGTTGGATTTCGTTGGAGTCTTGAAACGGTAACAAGGTTCATAAGATAGGTTGTCATTTCAGCAAGTTCTGGCACCATTGATTGAATAAAAATACACACCTTGTTAGGATCAAGTCCGGCAGAAATATAATCAATCGCCACCTGGATTATGTTGTTTTTTACCTTATCTACGTTGTCAGCGTTGTCAGTTAGCGCTTGAGTATCGGCAATCATGATATAAAATTTTTCATAATCGAGTGTGTTTTGAAGATTGATTCTGTTTTGTAGTGATCCAACATAGTGACCCAAGTGTAAATTTCCTGTTGGACGATCTCCAGTTAATATAATATCCTTCATTTTTTCTCCTTAACTTCTTTTAAATTCTAGCATTTATAGATTTTTTTGTCAACACAATAGAGGTTAGTAAAATGTGAAGAATACAAATTAATTTAAAAAAACGCAGATTTCATTTTGAAGTTTGATTGATTATATTTATAATATAATTAAACTAGCATAAAAAATGATTTTATAGAAAATATAAATAAAAGAGGTGTTTGCGATGTCAAAGAAAATTGTTAAATATCTATTAGTGTTTGCCTTGCTTATCTTTACAGCAGGGATTTTTAGTGTAATAGGAATAAACAACACTCAAAGTGAAAATATAAACACTGACATTGAAGCAAAAGCAGCTGTTGATTTATCTAACGCAAGAAACACAAACGACGATGTTGTTGAAGATATTGTTCGTAACACACAAACATTGACAACAGTTACTGCAAAAGAAGATGGAACTGGAACTTTACAACAAAGACTTGCAGTAAATTATACAGTTAAGCTTATTCAAAACGCTGCTCAACTTAGTGAACTTGCATACAAGGTTAATAATGGAGATAGCAATGAAAACACAACAAACACGGTTTATTTTTTAACAAACAACATTGACTTATCAGGAGAATATTGGACTCCTATTGGAAGGGCAGGCAACCCTTTTAACGCAATTTTTTATGGCAATGGCTTTACTATTTCAAACATTTTTATAAACGATTTATCTGTTGATAGCAACGCAAATAGCGGATCTGGTCTTTTTGGTAACAGCACTGGTGTTATTGCCAATCTTAAAACATCAAATGTTGTTGATAACTCTTCAAAAACAAAGAAGAGTATACTTTGTGGTGTAAACAATGGTAAAGTTGTTGACTGTAATGTTAATTGGACCATCACTTCAACCACTGTTAATGGAAATGGTGGAAACTTTAAACGCGGAAATAATCCTTGGTATGAAGACACACAATTAAAACTTACAGATGATAGTGAACTTACTGCAAAATTTGATTACTATCAAACATATTCATCATCAAGTGATGGGTTTTCGGGATTTAGAAATAGCACAAGAACATTTTATACAAATATTACACGTCGTGAATATGGTGTAAATGCACCAACCTATGTTTATGTAATTAATCCAGGTTATTATGCAAACAGCGATCTAGTATACAATTCAGCTGACTCTTCATACAAATTTGAGTGGGCTGCAAAAAATGTTCAAGCAACATTTAATTATGGTTATGGGGCAAACGGGACAGCTAGAAATAAAATTGTCAATATTGGTTATGACATAAGTTTTTATGCATGGTTTAACACAAACGAAGGATATAAAGATAGGGCAGGATACACACTCAAAGGCGTTTATGATACAAGCACGTCTGGCACAAAATATAATATTTCAAATATAAGCGACTATGATAAATGTTATCCAAAGTATACACATAATGGAGACAACTTAACAAGTAATGTATATTTTAATTGGGAGTGGGCGAATAAAACATCAACATTTACAGTTGAACCAATGATTTCAAAAAATGAGAGTAGTGGTGTGGAAATAGGTGGGGCTGTCAAAAATGTCACTGGTGATAATGTTGTAGTAGCAAGTCAAAAAACATTTCAAACAACAGCCCAATCACAAACATTTGTGATAACATTAAACAACGGATATGAAATTGATACAACAAATATTCGTTATGATGAAACTGGGCTCAATGCAAATGATCCTAGTGGAA